>JAPSKG010000012.1 GCA_031177795.1 Domibacillus sp. | reverse complement strand
ACGGATAAGTTGCCAGTGCTTTTCACCGGCGCGGTTTGCAGAAATAACTCCATCCACAATAAAAATATTATTCGGGCTGTATTCATCACGCAGTAATTGTTCACGGATCGTCTGTTTAATCATAGTAGAAGACATAAACAGCCATTTTTTATTTGCACAAACACTGGCTGCAACGATTGATTCTGTTTTCCCGACACGCGGCATTCCTCTTATGCCTATTAAACGATGCCCTTCCATTTTGTACAATTCTGCCATAAAGTCAACAAGAAGTCCAAGCTCACTTCGCACAAATCGAAATGTTTTTCGATCGTCTTCATCCCGTTCTATATAACGGCCATGACGGACCGCCATTCGGTCCCGGAGTTTTGGTTCGCGGAGCTTTACCACATCAATTGTATCCATTGTTCTTAAAATAGATTCGAGCCTTTTAATTTGATCTTCACTTTCGGCTCTCATCAAAAGGCCACGGCTTTTATCGTCGACGCCATTTATTGTCACAATATTAATAGACAGCATACCTAACAATGAAGAAATATCCCCGAGCAGTCCCGGACGGTTTTTTTTAATTTTATATTCAAGGTAATATTCTTTTTTCACCATTCTATTCCTCCATTACGGTATGCTTCCCGTGTTTAGCATCTGTTTACTATAATAAAGGATATTATGTATTTTTAAAAGCAGAAGTAAAAAGAAAACCCTTCTTAGCTGAAAACAGCTGAGAAGGGGAGATAATATTATTTGTGTACAAGCTTCATCATGCAAGATGCAATGGCTTTTTGTTCGCTTTCATCAGCAACAGACCATAAATCAGCTAAAACACGCTCTTGTTCATTTTTTGGATCGACATTAGCGTGAAGATAATCGCCAATTTCATAAGCAAGTTTATTAATTGCTTCCTCTGGCAATCCGCGCTGCAGTGCATTGTCCATTTTATTCCCTAAAAACCGCTTCCAGTCCTGCCAGTTATCAAGTACAGACATCTGAGAACCCTCCTTTTAAAATGGAATCCTCGATAGTGTGTACTTTTTGGACGAAATTATACGTACCAGCCTCCATTAACGGACATGATATGTCCCGTTACGTAGCTTGCTTTATCCGAAATCAAAAATGCCGCTGCTTCAGCAATTTCTTTTGGCTGAGCCAATCGGCCAAGAGGAATTTCTTCAGCTATTTCCTTTACTTCTTCTGCAGAAAATCCATTGTTCATTTTTGTTTGCACCATACCAGGAGTCACGGCATTTACCCGTATGCCCGAAGGCCCCAATTCTTTTGCCAGCGCTTTAACAAACGCTATTTGCGCTCCTTTAACAGCCGAATAAACTGCTTCGCATGAAGCGCCTGTTTCTCCCCAAATTGATGAAATAAAGGTAACAGATCCGTTTGAGGCGTTTAACAGCTGGGAAAGAAGCGAACGCGTGATAATTATTGGCGCTTTAACGTGTACATTCCAAAGAGCGTCCATTTCCTTGTCTGTTACATCCTGAAGCATGCTATACTGGCTCATTCCTGCCGAGAAAACAAGTGCAGAGGCCATTTTTGATTGGTCTATTAAGTACTGGATATCTTCACGTTTATTTAAATTAGCTTTTACTAAAATAGCTTCCCTGCCTTTGTTTCGAACTTCAGAGGCTGTTTCCATTACAGCTGCTTTATTTTGGCTATAATGTAAAATACAATTATAGCCTTGGTCTGCCAATGTAAGCGCAACAGCCGATCCAATCCCGCCTGATGCTCCTGTAATTAAAACGGCTGGTTTCATTTACGCAGTTTCTTTCGGCTCAACAAAACAAGAAGAAAAGCTGTTTTCATCAATCTGTTTTTGAGCAAATTCTATAACGTCCTCTACCTTGAGCGTTTCAAGCAAAGGAACTGTCTCAAACAAATTCAGGCCGTTAAATTGGTAACGTGTAAATTGATTGGCAATAAACTCCGGTGAATTCAAAGCCCGAAGCGCTGCACCGATTTTTTTCTTTCTCGCCCGCTCAAATGCTTCTTCCGTAATGTGTTTGCCTTTTTTTGCTTCCAAAAGCTGATTTTTAATTTGTTCTGAAAGTTTTTCTGGCTTTTCGCTGTCTCCTCCAATAATAGCAAAGCTGAAGCCGCGCTCTCCTGTATAATCAAACCCAAATGTTTCGTCAATAATTCCGGAGTTATACGCTTTTTCATAGAAAGGCGCGCTTTTACCAAAAAGGATTTCAAGAAGAAGTTCTGCCGCAAACTCGTATTTTAACTTTTCAGCCCCTTGAAGATCCAAAACAGGAAACTTTAAGCCAACTTCACACTTCGGTGTTTTCACGCTCATTTTAATTGAACGGTGTTTAACAGCCGATTCATTTTGTTCTTCTGGAAAACGGCGTTCCACTGGAATCGGATCCGGGAAAGATTTTTTATCCTGGTTTTCCCGCACAAAAGCCATCATTTCTTCCGGATCAACAGGCCCCACAATAAACAATGTCATGTTAACAGGATGGTAAAATGTTTTATAGCATGTATATAAATGGTCTTTTGTAATATCGGCAATAGATTCAACAGTTCCGGCAATGTCAATTTTAACAGGATGGTTTTTATACAAGTTTTCAATAAGCCCAAAATAAACACGCCAGTCGGGGTTATCATCATACATGCGGATTTCCTGCCCAATAATTCCCTTTTCCTTTTCTACGGTTTGTTCAGTAAAATAAGGAGCTTGAACAAAATCAATCAACGTTTCCGTATTTTCTTTTACGTTAGATGTAGCGGAAAACAAATACGCTGTCCGGGTAAAAGAAGTAAAAGCATTTGCTGACGCTCCCTGACTGCTAAATTTTTGAAAAACATCGCCATCTTCTTTCTCAAACATTTTATGTTCTAAAAAATGCGCAATTCCATCGGGCACATGAAGAAACTCTTTTTCACCATTTGGAATAAAATCGTTGTCGATTGATCCATAGTTTGTTGTAAAGGTTACATAGGTTTTATTGAACCCTTTTTTCGGCACAATATAAACGTTCAATCCATTTGTTAACTTTTCGTGGTAAACTGTTTCATTCATTTGGTCAAAAACTGTTTTCTCCATTATGCTTCCTCCTTGCCTGCCAAAAAATACACCGTGTCAACCACAATCGTTTTTGCCGCTTCAGCCGCTTCTTCTTTTGTAACGGAATCAATTTCATTGAGCCATTGCTCAATCGGCCTGTTAACGCCAGAAGAAATATTGTGATAAAGAACTTCAACCATTCCTCGGGCCGTGTCTGCTGATTCTTTCAGCTGGTTTTTCAACAAGGCTTTTGTTTGTTTTAATTCAAGCTCTGAAATTTTGCCTTGTTTCACTTCTTCAAGCTGTTCATTCATAATCTGGACAGTTTTGTCATAATTTTTTTGATCTATACCTGCGAGCATCATTAAAAACCCTTTATGACTGTCTAAACGGCTTGCAGCATAATAAGCCAGGCTTTCTTTTTCCCTTACATTCATAAATAGCTTAGAGTGCGCAAACGCCCCTAGCACTCCATTTAACACTTGCATGGAAGGAAAAGCTGGATCTGCATATGTGATGGTGGTGCGGCAGCCAATATTAAGCTTTCCTTGATTAATATCTTGTGTTTCCCGTACTTCTTTCACTTCTTTAGGAAGAACCGCCTCACTTTTTGTTTTTACCGGCAGCTCTCTTTCTTTAAATGGCAGATGAACTTTAATTTTTTCTGCTGCTTCATTAGCTTTTACGTCGCCAATAACAAAAACATCTATTGTGTCTGTTGAAAGAGTTTTTTGGTAATACGCATACAGAGATTTTGAGTTAATTGGCTCTACTTCTTCAAGAAGGCCTCCGGCAGGAAGTGCATACGTATCTCCCTGATACATTTCTTCTACAAGCTTCATTGATGCATAGCGCGTTTTATCATCGTAGATAGAACGAATTCGCTGCTGAAGGCTTCGTTTTTCTTGCTTTACAATTTTTTCCGGGAATGCTCCTTCTGTTATGCGGGGACGGAATAACACATCAGAAAGCAAAACAAGTGCACGATCAAACAAATCGCTTTCGCCATGCAAAAACTTTGCATTGGCTGTTTCCATTGTAAATGTTAAAACGTGTTCATTTCCTTTTTTAGCCGAGTCTGCAAAAAACACAGCTCCGTAAAGTTCGTCAAGGGCAGAACGAAAAGCTGCTGCAGAAGGCGCATTTTCTGTTCCAGACTGCAAGACATGGGGCAATAAAGCACGCATTGTCACCGTTTCTTTTTCTAGCGGGGCTCTCATTTTAACGATAATCGTGTTTGTTTTATATTTTCCTGTTTCAATCACATGGATATTGCATCCAGGTGCCCTGAAAGTTTGTTCACTTGTTGTTTCCATGTATACTTCCTCCTCTAATCCAGACTGCTGCACATCTACTTTTAGTATATCTTTACTATACAGGAGCATTCACAAAATGAAAAAGAAAAAGAATCCTGTCCGAGGACAGGATTCTTTTTACCGATTTCCTTTAACATAAGGTGTGCCAGAAGCTTTTGGTGCGTCAGCACGCCCGATAAATCCGGCAAGAGCCAAAATGGTTAGTACATATGGAGCAATTAATAAATAAACAGCCGGTACTGTTTCAAGGAATGGAATGCTTGAACCAACAATGCTAAGACTTTGAGCAAATCCGAAAAAGATTGCTGCTCCCATCGCGCCAAGCGGGTGCCACTTTCCAAAAATCATCGCCGCAAGCGCCATAAATCCTTGTCCAGTAATAGTAGCATGGCTAAAATCCAACGAAATGGACTGCGCGTAAACAGCGCCTCCAAGACCGCCAAGCAATCCTGAAATAAACACAGCGATATACCGCATTTTTGCTACATTTATTCCCATAGTGTCTGCTGCCATAGGATGTTCCCCAACTGCGCGAAGACGAAGGCCAAATGGCGTTTTATAAAGAACATACCAGGATAAAAATGCGACAGCTATTGCTAAAAAGGTCGGATAAGCAAGTCCACTGAAAAGAATATCACCGATAACCGGGATGTCACCCAATAATGGAAGGTCCTTTTTTATAAAACGGGTATTAATCATGTCCGTCTGGCCTTTATCGTAAAGTAGCTTCACTAAAAATAAGGAAAGGCCGAGCGCTAAAAAGTTAATGGCAACCCCGCTGACAACCTGATCGGCCCGAAAGGTAATGGAAGCAACGGCATGTAAAAGAGACAACAAACCGCCCGCGAGCATAGCAGCAAAAAGAGCAATCCAGGGAGTCGCAGCGCCAAATGATGCTTCAAAAGTCAGGTTAAAAACAATTGCTGTAAAAGCGCCTATAATCATTAATCCTTCAAGGCCAATGTTAACCACACCAGATTTTTCAGAGAAAACACCGCCAAGAGCAGTGAAAATAAGCGGTGTTGCAGCGAACAAGGACGAAGAAACGATCAAAGCAATAATCGTTAATGTATCCATTTATTTCGCCTCCTTCTTTTTAAAGCGGCCTAGAAGCCAAGTAATCATATAACTGGATGCCACAAAAAATATAATTAGAGCTATAACAATTTCCACAAGTTCATTTGGAATTCCTGATTCAAGCGGCATATTTAATGAACCAACTTTTAAAGAACCAAATAAAAGAGCGGCCAAAACAACACCAATTGCTGTGTTTCCGCCCAGCAAGGCAACAGCTATTCCATCAAATCCTATTCCAGAAAAGCCAGAATTAATAAACATGTTTCCAAACGTTCCAAGGCCTTGCATAGCACCGCCAATTCCAGCAAATGCGCCTGAAATGACCATCGAAAGAATAATATTGCGGTTAACACTCATTCCCGCGTATTCAGAGGCCTGTTGATTATATCCTACTGCCCGTAGTTCATAGCCTAATGTTGTTTTTTCAAGCATTAGCCACATTATCAATGCAGCAATAGCCGCTAAATAAATACCGTTATGCAAAGAAGAAAAGTCTGTAATATTTTCTAGAAACGGCGAACGGAGGCTGGCTGTTTCTTTTATTGCATCTGTTGCATCTGAACCATCACTGATCACATTGCGAATCAAGTGGTTTGTAACGTGAAGTGCTGTATAGTTCATCATAATAGTGACAATAACCTCATGAACACGAAGGCGAGCTTTTAAAAATCCAGGTATAAATCCCCAAACCGCGCCAGCTAAAGCTCCGGCCAAGATGGCCAATGGCAAATGAATAATTTTGGGAAGCTCAAATGCTACGCCGACCCATACAGATGCAAGCCAGCCAACTAAAAGCTGCCCTTCCACACCAATGTTAAACAGGCCTGTTCGAAAAGCAAATGCCACTGCAAGGCCAGCAAACACATATGGTGTCATTTGACGCAGCGTTTCTCCTGTATAAAATAAATCACCAAACGCTCCATTCCAAAGTGCCGCATAGCCTGCGGCCGGATTGTTTCCGCTTATAAGCATAATAATGGCTCCTGCAAACAAACCTAGCAGAACGGAAACAACAGGCACTGCAAATGCAGTCCATTTTTTAGACATGCTCACTTACTCCTTTCTTTGAACCCGCCATTAAAAGACCCAGTTCTTGTTCTGTTGTTTTTTTCGGATCCACTACCGCGACAATCTCGCCTTCGTAAATAACGGCAATACGATCAGATACATTCATAATTTCATCAAGCTCAAAAGAAAGAAGTAAGACGGCTTTCCCATTGTCACGCTGTTCAATAAGGCGGCGGTGGATAAATTCAATAGCTCCAACATCCAGTCCGCGCGTTGGCTGAGCAGCAATAAGCAGGTCTGGGTTGCGATCAATCTCACGGCCAATAATTGCTTTTTGCTGATTGCCGCCAGAAAGTGCACGGGCAGGAGTTGTTTCAGAAGGTGTGCGGACGTCAAATTCCTTAATAAGCTTTTTAGCTTTTTTGTAAACTTCTTTGTAATTCATAAAACCAGATTTTGAATAAGGCTTTTGATAATAAGTTTGCAGCACCATATTAACCCCAATTGAATAATCCAGGACAAGGCCATGTTTGTGGCGGTCTTGCGGAATATGCCCTACACCAGATTCTGTTACTTTTCTAGGCTTGAAAGAAGTAATATCTTTCCCATTTAAGGTAATGGTTCCTCCTGCTGCTTTGCGGAGTCCTGTAATGGCTTCAATTAACTCTGTTTGTCCATTGCCATCAACCCCACAAATCCCGATAATTTCCCCGGCCCGCACATCGAGGTTAAGGCCACGGACAGCCGCAACGCCACGAGGGTCGTTTACAGTTAAGTCACGAATTTCAAGAACGTTCTGGGCAGGCATTGCCTCTGTTTTTTCTGTTTTAAAGGTAACTTCACGGCCAACCATAAGACTTGCAAGGTGATTAGGATCTGTTTCGGACACATTCACTGTGCCGATTCCTTTTCCCTTACGAATAACCGTAACCCGGTCACACACTTCCATAATTTCTTTTAATTTATGGGTAATTAAGATGATTGATTTTCCTTCACTGATCAACGCACGCATAATTTGAATTAATTCCTTGATTTCCTGAGGAGTTAAAACAGCTGTCGGTTCATCAAAAATTAAAATTTCTGCTCCCCGGTAAAGGGTTTTTAAAATTTCAACACGCTGCTGCATCCCAACCGAAATATCAGAAATTTTGGCCGTGGGGTCTACGGCAAGGCCATATTGCTCAGAAAGCTCCCTTACCTTTTTTTCCGCTTGTTTTACATCTATTTTCCCGCCTGATTTTGGTTCATTTCCAAGAATAATGTTTTCTGTAACGGTAAAATTATCAACAAGCATAAAATGCTGATGCACCATACCGATTCCCAGATCATTTGCTTTGTTTGGATCTGTAATGTGAACAGGTTTTCCGTTTACTTTTATTTCTCCTGCTTCCGGCTGATAAAGACCAAACAGAACGTTCATTAATGTTGATTTCCCGGCTCCATTTTCACCAAGCAAAGCATGAATTTCTCCTTTGGCAAGCTGAAGGGTAACATCATCATTTGCAACAAATCCGTTAAACTCTTTTCGGATACCTAGCATTTCGATAACATAATCCACGTTTTTCACTCCTTTATGAAGATAAACATCTTCCATCCCCCTGTAGGATGTCTGACCTTATAAATAAATTTTTCAAAAATCAAGGCAGTACAGGTTTTCTGTACTCCCGTCATTTTTAAAAAGACAGATGCCGGAATAAATCCGGCACCTTGAGATATTTGTTTTTTACTTGCCTGCTGGCGCAGTTGGCACTTCAACTTCACCGTTTTTAATTTTTTCTGTCCATTCTTTAACGGCTGCAATTGATTCTTCAGTTAAGTTATCTTGTGTAGGAGAAATGCTTACCCCGTTAGATTCTAACCCATATTCAATTACTTCTCCGCCAGGAAATTCACCGTTCTTTGCTTTTGTAGCTACATCTTGTACTGCTAAATCAACACGCTTAATCATTGAAGTTAACGTAACATTCATTTCTTTTCCGTCTACTGTTACTTTTCCTTCTTCAGCTTGGTCACGGTCAACGCCAATTACCCAAATTTCTTTTTCAGGATTTGATTCTTTTATGCTTTTAGCTTCAGCAAAAACTCCATTTCCTGTTCCGCCAGCCGCGTGGTAAATAATGTCGATTCCTGAAGAATACATAGCAGAAGCCATTTGCTGCCCTTTGTCTGCTTTGTCGAATGCACCGGCAAATTCAATTGCTACATCGGCATCAGGATTAACCGCTTTTACCCCTGCTTCAAAGCCGCCTGCAAATTTGTTGATCAAGTCGCTCTCAATTCCGCCAATAAATCCAATTTTGTTTGTTTTTGTTTGAAGCCCTGCTACAACCCCAACAAGAAACGATCCTTCATGTTCTTTAAACGTAACACTTGTTACGTTATCAAGGCCTTCAACTACGTCGTCTACGATAGCAAATTGACTTTCTTTACGCTGTTTTGCGACTTCTTCGATAGCCGGCTTTAATTTATAGCCGATTCCAAATGTTACATCAAAATCGTTTCGGACTGCTGTATTTAAATTTGTTTTGTAGTCAGCGTCACTTTTTGATTGAATGTAATCAAATCCATCCATGCCTTTTTCAAGCCCGTTTTCTTTGCCGAAAGCTTGGAGCCCTTCCCATGCTGATTGGTTAAAAGATTTGTCGTCTACACCGCCTACATCTGTTACCATAGCAACGGTAAACTTATCATCTTTTCCGCCACCGCCGCTTTTGTTATCTGATGTTTTTTCTTCAGCTCCACCACCGCATGCACCTAAAATAGTGCCTGCTGCTAGTACCATGGACATTGCAAAACCTAATTTACGTTTTTCCATTTTGTTTACCTCCTAAAGTAAAAATAAATTAACGTGAATGCCTTGACTTATGTGCGTCTGCGTAAAATATGGAACCTGAACTTATCAGAACGAAAAAAGTTCACCGAATAAAGCACCGGCATATCGTTTTCTGTGTAATGCACTTGTTTTAATGCAAGCAATGCTGTTTCCGGTTCACATTCTAAAATCGGGGATACTTTTTCATGCCATCCAAATGGTTCAATTTCTGCAACAGCATGAGAAATCGAACTTGAGGCTTGTTCATCAAACAAAGTAAACAAAGACTCATGGCTTGGGTCAAATTGTCCCGGAAAAAAAGTTTTAGGTATTTTGTCGATGCAATAAACGACTGGCTCCCCATTTGCCGTTCTAACACGTTCAATAACCATTAATTCCGTATCAAGCGCACATGTAAGCCGGCGTGCATCTTCCTCACTCGCCTGAATTACAGCAGACGAAAGAAAAATAGTTCCCGGATCCATCCCGGCATTTACTATCATGTCCGTAACACTCACTAATTGTTCAATTCCAGACATAAAAAGCGGCTTGGAATGAACAAAGGTACCTACACCATGCCGCCTAATAATAACATTTTCTTCTTCAAGAATCCGAAGTGCTTCACGAAGCGTTGCACGGCTTACACCAAGCTGCTTAGCAAGATCAAACTCAGATGGGAGCTTTTCTTTTTCTTTGTAAATACCTTCTTCAATGTCTTTTTTTAACCGATCAATTACTTGTAAGTATAAATGCCGGTTGTCTTGCTTAATGGACATGGGTTATCACCACCTTTTTGTTTCATTCGCCTAAGACATCAGACCTCTGAGGTATAACATTTACGCTAATTTAAATTTAACATATCATTTTTTTATATAATTGAAAAGAAAATACTTGGTCTAAACTTGCCCCTGTCTTTTGCTTAATACCCACCCTGAATTACTAAATAAACAAAGCTTTATAAACAAAGAAAGCGCTCACTAGTTTATTTGTCCAGTCAAAAAAAAATAAAAAAAAAGAACAGCAAAAGCTGCTCTTTTTACAAATTATCATCCGAAGGCTTCGGTACAAGAACCGTCCGAGGTTTACTTCCTTCATACGGCCCTATAACCCCTCTCATTTCCATTTCATCAATTAACCTTGCCGCCCGGCTATAACCAATGCGAAATCTGCGCTGCAACATGGATACAGATGCTGTCTGCATTTCCGAAATTAGCTGAACCGCATCGTCGTATAATTCATCTTCCGATTGCGAAGATGTTTCCGGTATTTCTTCCGGAATCATTTCTTCCTGGTACTGCGCTTTTTGCTGAGAAATAACAAAATCAACCACTTCTTCTACTTCTTCATCTGATAAAAAAGCGCCCTGTACACGAACTGGTTTAACAGCACCCGAAGGATAAAACAGCATATCTCCCCGCCCGAGCAATTTTTCAGCGCCGCCCATATCAAGTATCGTGCGCGAATCTGTTGCAGATGAAACAGAAAAAGCAATTCTGGACGGGATATTTGCTTTTATTACCCCCGTAATTACATCAACTGATGGGCGCTGGGTTGCAATGATTAAATGAATGCCGGCAGCCCGGGCCATTTGTGCCAGCCTGGTGATCGAATCTTCTACATCGCTTGAAGCTACCATCATCAAGTCTGCTAATTCATCAACAATTACTACAATATATGGAAGATGCGGCTGTTTTTCGCCCGTTTCATTGTTATGCTTTGTCACATAACCATTGTATCCTTCTATATTCCTTGTGCCTGTGTGTGAAAACAAATCATAACGCCGTTCCATTTCACCGACCACTTTTTTTAATGCCTGAGATGCTTTTTTTGCGTCTGTTACAACCGGAGCAAGCAAATGAGGAATTCCGTTGTAAACGTTTAATTCAACCATTTTAGGGTCAATCATCATCATTTTTACTTCATGAGGTTTGGCGCGCATTAAAATACTTGTAATGATGCCGTTAATGCAAACACTTTTTCCGCTTCCAGTTGCTCCAGCAACAAGCAAATGCGGCATTTTGTTTAACTCTGCTGCCACTGCTTCACCCGTAATATCACGGCCGAGTGCAGCCAAAAGTTTTGATTCTTTTTTCTCGTTCTGCTTTGCTTCAATTACTTCTCGAAAGCTCACCATAGCCACTTCGGCATTCGGCACTTCAATACCGATGGCTGATTTACCCGGGATTGGCGCTTCCATGCGGATATCTTTTGCGGCAAGGGCAAGAGCTAGATCATCAGTTAATCCCACAATTTTGCTTACCTTCACTCCTGTGTCTGGCTGAACTTCGTATTTTGTCACAGCAGGTCCTAAATGAATTTGTGTTACTTTCGCTTTTACACCAAAACTTTGAAATGTTTTTTCGAGTTTTTGGGCATTTTTTTGAATGTGCTTTTTTTCATTGCTTTGGTCTGCTTGTTGAGGCTTTTTCAGAATAGAAACGGATGGCAATTTATAATCAGTGTTTTCTTCCTCGGCAAAAGACAACATAGCTTGTCCCGTTTCTGCCGCTGGTTGTTCATCTGCCTGTTTTTTTGCCACAGGGGGTTCATCCGGAAAAGCTTTTTCAACAAAACTTGAAATAACAGGTTCTGCTGCTGGTTCCATTGTTTCAGCTGGACTAGTTTCTTCCGGGTTTGACGTTTGTTCCATTTTTCTTGCCGCTGCCTTTACTTGCTGCTTTTCTTTTCTTTGAGCTGTCCTGTTCTCAAGAATTTCTTCCCAAGAGTCTTTTACGTTTCCTGTAATGGCAGCCAGCAACTGCATTACTTTTTCAATAAGAGGCTTGCCGCCTATTAAAGCAACTCCTGCAAAAATAAACGCTACGGCAAAAATCCAAGTTCCCGGCCGCCCAAATAAAAAGTAAAACACATGAAAAAGAGTTCCTCCGATCATGCCCCCGCCATTATGAACCATACTTCCACTGTTACTTTGAAAAATGCTTTCCAGACTCAGGGTTTCAAGCAAATACTCCGTGTTCCCTGATGGATTCAAAAAAATAATGTGAGAAAACACTAGCGCTCCGGTGAAAATAAAAAGAAACCCTGTAATACTTCTTTTCCAAATAGGCGGCCATTTTCTTGTAATCCCCATAAAAAGAGCCATGCCAGTAAGTCCAAGCAAGCCAACTTGATACATTACGCCAAAGAAAAAAGAAGCAGCTCCCTGGATTATGCTACCGACTGTTCCGGTTCCTAAAAGGCCAAAAGCGCAAGCAACAAATGTAATCGCTCCTGTTCCTTGTATTTTCCATTCTTTCATTTGTTCTTTTTCTTTATTTGTCCGGCGCTTTGCCGGCGCTTTTCGTTTTTTTTGTGCCACGTTGATTCACCCTAACATTCTGTTCTTTAAACGTTCGAAAGCAGCCTCATTTGGCTGCTTTCCAATTATAGCATAGGTTTAGAAAAGAGAACATACGAGCGGTTATACTTCCATAATGATAGGCAAAATCATAGGACGGCGTTTTGTTTTTTCATGAAGAAAAGAATTTAGCTGGTCTCTAATGTCCTGTTTGATTCCTGACCATTCAAATGATTCCCCTGACAGGTTTTGTTCAACAATGCTTTTCACAAGCTTAACAGAATCGTCAATTAACTTTTCGGATTCACGAACATACACAAAGCCGCGTGAAATAATTTCAGGTCCCGCAACAATTTTTTTCTGTTTTTTGCTTAATGTAATAACAACAGTGAATATGCCATCTTGAGACAAAAGTTTCCGGTCACGAAGAACAATATTGCCAACGTCGCCGACGCCGATGCCATCGATTAGCACATTGCCTGCTGTAACACGGCCTGCCGGACGCATTTTGCCATTTTTAAATTCAATTACATCTCCTTTTTCCGGAATGTAAATGTTTTCTGCTGGCACACCTGTCATTTCAGCAAGCTTTGCATGTGTTTTAAGCATTCGGTACTCACCTTGTACAGGCACAAAATACTTTGGTTTCATCAAGTTTAACATAAATTTCAAATCTTCTTGAGATCCGTGCCCGGAAACATGCACTCGTCGGCTGCCAGTTAACACATTGGCTCCTGCACGGTAAAGCAGGTTTACTGTTTTAGCTAAAAGCAGTTCTAATCCAGCAGAAGGCGTGGCGGTAATTAAAACCGTATCACCTTCTTTTATTTTCACATGGCGGTTTGTTCCTTTGGCCATTTTTTGCAAGGCTTCAATCGGTTCGCCCTGGACGCCTGTTGCCAAAATAACCACTTCGTTATCCGGATGCTTGCTAATTTCGTTTAAATTAATTAAGATATCTTCTTCTACATGCAAATAACCAAGGCGGATGGCAATATCATTTACGCGCTGAATACTTTTTCCGCTTACAGCTACTTTGCGCCCGTTTTCAAAAGCAGCATCGAAAACTTGCTGCATCCGAATCAAGTTTGAAGCAAAAAGAGACACAATAATGCGGCCATTCGCCGAGTGAAAAGCGTCTGATAATTGCGAGGCAATAACAGCTTCTGATGTTGTATATCCCGGACGCTCCGCTTCTGTAGAATCAGATAGAAGCGCAAAAACACCATTTTTCCCAAGACCCGCCATTTTGCTGATATCTGGTGCATAATGGCCTTTTGCACTTTGGTCAAACTTAAATTCTCCCGTATGAACGATAGCACCCTCGGATGTGTGAATTGCAACTCCAACTGAATCAGGAATGCTATGTGTTGTACGGAAAAATGTCACATCTGCGTAATCAAACCGAAGCTTTGATTCTGAATGCACAGTGTAAAACTTCACATCTTCTTTTACATTTTCTTCACGGAGCCGCATTTTAGCAAGCGCAAGAGTTAATTTCGTTCCGTACACAGGCGCTTGTACTTTTTTTAGTACGTACCCTAACGACCCGAGTGCATCTTCGTGGCCGTGGGTTAAAAATATACCTTTTACCCGCTCTTTATTTTCTTCTAAATACGTTATGTCCGGTATTACGATGTCAATACCAAGCATTTCGTTTTCTGGAAACATAAGACCAGTATCGATCACAAAAATATCCTGGTCTACCTCCACAACCGTCATGTTTTTTCCAATTTCTCCGACTCCACCGAGCGGAATAATTTTAATTAATTCGTTTGTTTTCTTGCTCACGTTAGTTCCTCCTAAACATTTAAAAACCCGATCCACACATTACGTCTATTATAAGCGATGGGGAAAACGAAAGCCAATACTATCTAACAGGAAAAAAGAAAAGCCGGCTTTTGCAGATATTTTCTGCAAAAGCCGGCTTATTTGTTAAAGCAAAGCTGACAGAGCCAGCTGTTCTTCTTCAGTTAAAGGAACAAGCGGCAGACGAACACCGCCTACTTTCATGCCTTTTATTTCAAGGGCTGCTTTTACCGGAACTGGATTTGGCGCTGCAAAAAGCCCACGGAAAAGTGGAAGAAGCTGTTGGTGAATCGCGGAAGCTGTTTGAACATCCCCGCTTAAAAACGCTTCAACCATTTTTTTCATTTCTTCTCCTGCCACATGCGAAGCAACTGAAATAATACCTGTACCTCCAACAGACAGAACTGGCAGCGTCAGTCCATCATCACCGCTGTATACAAGAAAATCATTTGCTGTACCAGCCACAATTTCAGTAATAATATCGAGGCTGCCACTCGCTTCTTTTGTTGCAATAATGTTAGGAACTTCATTAGCCAGTCGAATCGTCGTCTTTGGTTCAATTAAAATGGATGTACGACCGGGAATATTGTAAATCATCACAGGAAGATCCGTTGATTCCGCAACCGTTTTAAAATGCTGGAATAACCCTTCCTGGTTTGGCTTATTGTAATAAGGAGCAACAAGCATAATAGCATCTACGCCTTCTGCTTCCGCTTTTTTCGTTAACTCAATCGACGCCTTGGTATTGTTGCTTCCCGTCCCGGCAATAACGGGAATTCGGCCATTTACCACTTTTACCGTGTGACGGAAAAGAGCAATTTTTTCGTCGGATGTTAGTGTCGGCGATTCTCCAGTTGTTCCTGCTACAACGAGGGAGTCCGTTCCGGTTTTTATTAAATGCTCAATAAGCTGGGTAGTTTGGTCAAAATCGATGTTTCCTGTTGAATCAAACGGCGTAACCATTGCAGTTGACAATCGGCCGAAAGAAATCATTCAAAATCGCCTCCTGTAATCCTGGCTTCCTATCTCTATTCAGCCTGTTCGTTTATCTTTTGAAGTAAAAATGCATCGTGCAATGCATTCACAGCTGCTGGCATTTGTTCTTTTTTCACAAGAACCCAAATGGTAGTATGGCTATCTGCAGACTGCAAAATAGTAATTCCCTCCGCTGCAAGAGCTGAAACAATTTTAAAAGTCACACCCGGAACTCCTGTCATGCCCGCTCCAACAACAGAAACTTTTGCACAATTCGGCTCAATAACCGGCATGTACCCATTGTCCTCTAACACCTTTTTTGCTTTTTCGACATTTGCATCTGTAACCGTATAGGCAATGCGCTCTTCTGAAATATTAATGAAGTCCACGCTAATCCCTTTTGATGCCATTAACTGAAAAATATGTGCCTGCTCAGTTGTTTGCACAGAAATACGCGTAATATCAGTTACATGGGCAATGCCCGTTACAAGACGGTCCTGTGTATCAGAACCGCGCTTTTCTTGTGAGGAAGAAGTAACAAGAGTTCCTATGTCATCAGAGTACGTGGAGCGAATGCGCAGAGGCACCTTGGCTTGCATGGCAATTTCAACTGCTCGAGGGTGAATGACTTTTGCTCCCTGATAAGCCATGTTGCACACTTCCGTATATGTGACGACAGAAAGCGGACGCGCATGGGCTACAATGCGCGGGTCCGCTGTCATAATTCCATTTACATCTGTGAAAATATCGATAAATTCTGCATTCAATGCTGCTCCGAGCGCAGCAGCAGATGTATCACTGCCGCCACGCCCGATTGTTGTAGTTTCTCCCCGTTCGGAAACACCTTGAAAACCAGCCACTACGACGGCTTCATGTTTTTCCAGTTCTTCGAGGAGCCTTTGTGTTTTTACATCCGTAATTTTTGCGTTTGTATGATTGGTATCTGTTATCAACCCTGCCTGGCCGCCTGTTAGCGCAACTGCTGACAAACCGTTTTTTTTCAGCAAATTTGAAAAAACAAGGCTTGAGATAAGTTCACCTGTTGACATAAGAAGATCTGTTTCCCTTTTCGTCAACATGCTTAAGCTGCCATCAGTGAGTGTAAGAAGAGTGTCTGTCGAGTAAGGATCACCTTTTCGGCCCATTGCGGATACAACCACCACTACTTTAAACCCTTCACGAACAGCCCTTTGGACATGGTGAAGCGCACTTAGCCTGGATTGTGCATCACGGACAGACGTACCGCCGAATTTTTGGATAACAATTTTCACACTAAACACCTGGCTTTCTCATAATGAGTAACAGCCGATTACTTTTCTGTGACAATCTCCATTTCAATTAGCGTTTCAGCGATCTGCACAGAATTCCAGGCTGCCCCTTTTAACAAGTTATCAGAAACAACCCACATATGGAAACCGGTATCTGTATCAAGATCTTTACGAACCCGCCCGACAAAGGTATCATTTTTGCCAACGCAGTCTGCTGGCATAGGGTAAACTTGCTCAGATGGGTTATCTTGCAAAACAACACCTGGCGCTTCTTTTAAAACAGCTTGAATATCTGCTGCTGTTAAACCGCCTTTTTCCGTTTCAAAATACAATGACTCTGAATGACCTGTTGCCACTGGCAAACGAACGCATGTAGCTGCCACTGGCAAATCAGCCATATGCATAATTTTCTTTGTTTCATTAATCATTTTCATTTCTTCATAAGTGAAACCATTATCCTGGAATTTGTCGATTTGCGGAATGGCATTAAACGCAATCTGGTAATGTTTTTTGTCACTGCCAACCGGCAAAATTTTCGGTTCAAACGGTTCATTGTTAAGAATCGCTTTTGTTTGGTTGTACAGTTCTTCCACTGCTTTAGCACCTGCGCCAGATACTGCTTGATACGTTGAAACAATCACTTTTTTCAAGCCATAAGCTTGGCGGATTGGCTCAAGAGCCACAAGCATTTGAATCGTTGAACAGTTTGGATTGGCAATAATCCCGTTGTGGTTGCGTAAATCTTCTTTATTCACTTCCGGAACAACAAGCGGTACATCCGGATGCATTCGGAAGGCACTTGTGTTGTCAATAACGACCGCACCGCGTTTTGCTGCTTCTGGAGCTAAAGCTTCAGACACACTTCCGCCTGCAGAAAACAGTGCGATATCGATGCCTTCAAAGCTTTCTGGCTTTGCTTCTTGAATTGTTACTTCTTCGCCTCTAAAAGAAACGGTTTTTCCCGCTGAACGGGCGGATGAAAGAAGCGTTAATGTCTTAATTGGAAAGTTACGCTCTTCCAGTGTTTTAAGCATTTGCTGCCCGACCGCTCCCGTCGCGCCTACGACGGCTACGTGAAAACCTTTGTTACTCATTTAAATCTTCCCCTTCCAGAATGAAAATTCATGCTTTTGTATAAAGATACGATGTCGAATAATATCAAATAGTGAAAGAAAGTATCTTGATACTCATAATAGCACTATTTTAACACAATAAAGTGCGATGAAAAGAAGAAAATCGTTTGTACATGAAAAAAGACAGTATTTAAGGAGTTGCAGGTGTGTATTCTCTTAGCAGCGGCTGTATTTGCTGATGTAGTAAAGCGTGGGATACAGTTTCAGGAATTAATTGCATTTTTGCAACAAGTGAGTTTGGTTTTTTATACGGATCATCCTGGCCAAAGGGGACAAAGTAAATGTTTTTCATATTTAACAGCTTCATAATATTCTGGCTGTTTAATCCTAGCGCGTCGTTTGTCGAAATAGCCAGCACAACTGGTTTTCCATTGCGCAACGTTGCTTTTGCAGCCATTAAAACCGGAGAATCTGTTGCAGCGTTTGCCAGTTTGCTAACTGAGTTTCCTGTCATAGGGGCAATCACCATGCAGTCAAGCGGCATTTTAGGACCAAGCGGCTCCGCCTCTTGAATCGTACAAATGGCTTTTCTTCCAGCCGCTTTCTCAACTTTTTCTAACCATTCACCTGCAGAACCAAATCTGCTTGCTTCTTTTTGTACTGTATAGGTTGCAATAGGAACAACTTCTGCTTCAAGTTCAACTAACCTTTCTACGATAGGTATAACTTCTTCAAATGTACAATGTGACCCTGTTAAACCAAATCCGATTCTGCGTCCCTTTAATGACGTTTTCACGCTTTACAATCCCCTTTCCATTTTCCATTCATGTACAGCGTCGATTAACACCCGGCCAAGTATTTCCCCGGCTGTTTCAGGAGCTACCTTCCCGGGCAGCCCAAGGGCATGAATCGTTTGAATACCAGCTTCTGCAGCAGCTGCAAAATCTGTTCCACCAGGATAGGAGGCAAGATCTAAAATAAGGGCAGATGGTTTTATTTGCTTAATAAGAGCTTGAGTAATAACCAAGGAAGGCACTGTATTAATAATAATGTCAAAGTTACCTATTTCCTTTTGTACATTTTCCATGTAAATAGGATTTACCTGCATTTCTGTGGCTCTCGCAAACTTGCCGGTTTCCCTCACTGCTGTTGAAACAAAAGCACCGACTTGTTGAAAAAGGCGTGCTATTGTTATCCCTATCCTTCCCAGTCCAATTACAAGAACACGGGATCCATGGATTGTGCGGGTTGTTTTTTGCATAGCGAGCATTAATGTTCCTTCTGCTGTTGGAATTGAATTTAAAATAGCCACATCTTCCCGGTCAAAAATAAACAAGATTTCACGCGAAACTAGTTCTTTTAAAGCGGGTGTATCAATACCGCTAATCACAAGACAGCCAGCCGGCAACCTCCCGGCCATTTCCCTGGTTAAAACAAGTGGCTTTGCAGAAAAAGGCGCTTCAACAACTCCACCTTTTTTCACGCCAGAAACCGGCAAAACAAATAAGTCTATCGAGCTGTATGGCAGTTCCTCTAAGAGAATTGTTTTCACTCCATTTAATTGAACATTTGCTTGTTCAAAGCCTACTAAGAAAACGTGGTCTCCACGTTCCTTTAATATGCGGCTTACTTCAAGCTGTCTTGCATCCCCGCCAAAAATAAGTACGTTCACGTTCATCTCCTCCACTTGCGACATGTTCTTTTTATTGTATGAATCCTTTTTTTTGCCGTTCCTGCTTCATTCACATAAAAAAAGAATCCACAAAAAGCGGATTCTAATTAAACAGATTTTGGCCACTTGCCGTCAGGGCTTATAAGCGATGCGGAAAATGGCTTATCAAATAGCTTGCGTGCCAGTTCTTCGACATTTTCTTTTGTTACGCCGTCAATAAGAGAAATGATTTCATCCAGTGTACGATGTCTTTTTAAAAGAAGTTCATTTTTTCCATTACGGCTCATTCGGCTGTTTGTACTTTCCAGGCTTAACATCAAGCTTCCTTTAAGTTGTTCTTTGCTGTTGCGAAGTTCTTTTTCACTGAACCCGTCTTTTTTAACAAGCTCAATAGACTGAAGAACAGTATTGTACAGTTCCTCAAGCTGATCTGCCCCTGTTCCGCCATAAAATGTAAGAAGTCCTGTGTCTTTATAAGAAGAGTGGTAAGAATAAACTGAATAAGCAAGCCCTCGTTCTTCACGCACTTCTTGAAAAAGACGGCTCGACATACTTCCGCCGATGATGTTATTCATAACAATTAAGTCATAAATATCTTTGTGCCCAATTGATATTCCTTCAAAACCCAGGCATAAGTGCGCTTGTTCTGTTTCTTTAGAACGAGATTTTTTCTCATGGTAAAACTCCGTTACCGGGCTTATCACTGGCGCTTTTCCGCCTTCATAAGTTCCAAAAAGCTGTTCTGCTTTTTTCACAATTTCATCAGTGATATTTCCAGCAATCGAAATAACTACACGATCCGGTGTGTACATATTATACATATACTCTTTTAAAGTATCGCGTGTAAAAGAAGAAAGTGTTTTTTCTGTTCCTAAAATTGGCATACCAAGTGGATGATTACCAAAAGATGCACTGCTTAACAAATCGTGAACAATGTCATCCGGTGCATCTTCGTACATTTTGATTTCTTCTAAAATTACATTGCGCTCTTTTTCCAACTCGTCACTGTCAAAGGTTGAATTAAAAAACATATCAGCCAGCACATTTAAAGCATGGTCTGCATGATTATCAAGCACTTTCGCATAATAGCAGGTATATTCTTTTGATGTGAAAGCATTAACCTGTCCACCAATGCTGTCAAAACTTTCAGCAATCTCTTTCGCACTTAACGTAGCAGTTCCTTTAAAAAACATGTGCTCAAGAAAGT
>JAPSKG010000011.1 GCA_031177795.1 Domibacillus sp. | reverse complement strand
TGATATGATATTATGCTTTTTGTACGTTTACTGCTTGTGGTCCGCGTTGACCAGCTTCAACGTCAAATGTTACAGCTTGACCTTCGTCAAGTGATTTATAGCCTTCGCCTTGAATAGCTGAGAAATGAACGAATACGTCGTCTCCCGCTTCGCGTTCGATGAAGCCAAAACCTTTTTCTGCATTAAACCATTTTACTTTACCTTGTTCCATTTGTGTATCCTCCTCGTGTGCTGTGCACACATTGTGTTACTATCCCTGCCCAATATTTACAGATGAGAAGTTTACACTTAACAACCTTATACCCGAACAAAAATAATTCTTTTTTATCATAACAAACATTTAAGAATAAAGCAACCATTTTAAATAGAAAAAAGCATTTCTGCTGAAAATCCAATTTTCAGAAAGTTTGTTAGAAACGCTGACAAATAATAAGACAAACCAAATTCTTTTTTGTATTCTGTAATCAGCAACACGAGAACAAAAAAATCTTGAAAGGAAGATGGAAATGGAAATCACTGCAATAGCAAATCAACAAGCCGGCGCTCTGACTATGGAAACGGATGTGTGTATTGCAGGAGACGGGCCAGCTGGAATGATAATGGGGCTGTTTTTAGCAAAGCAGGGAATGGACGTTATCGTTTTAGAGAAAAGGGCAAATTTCCATCAAAAATACCAGCAGGAACAAAGCAAAACAGCTTTTATGAAGTTGATGTGTGAGCTGGAAACCTTTAAAGGAATGGCCGAAAGCATTAAGCCGGCGATGCAGGAAATGCTTTTGTTTATGGAAGAAGAAAAAGTGCAGCAGCTGCTAATGAGGCCTCTTTATAAACAAGATAGCTATATGAACCGGATGGTCATCATGGCTCTTTACAAGCAAGCGGAACAATATCCAAACTTTACTATGATGCCTGGCACTTCTGTGAAAGAAATTTTGTGGGAAAACGACCGGATTGCAGGAGTTTTTGCAGAAACGGAAAAGCAGGATGGATATTTTATTCATTCAAAAATAACAATTGGAATAGATGAACAGCATGCAAAACAAATTAAAAATCCCCCTTTTGAATGCAGCAGCTCTTTTTTGGCTTCTGAGGCAGACCAAGCTGCTTTCTCAGATGCAATCTAAAAGAAAAGCAGATAAAATAATAAAACCAGCCAGTATATCGGCTGGTTTTATTGTTTTATTCTACATTAAAATAACGGGCATCAGGGTGGGCAAATACGATGGCAGAAACAGAGGCTTCTGGTTCCATCATAAAGCCTTCGGTTAAACGGACACCAATTTCTTCAGGTTTTAACAAACCAAATAACTTTTCCTGATCTTCAAGATTCGGGCAAGCAGGGTAGCCAAATGAAAAGCGCTGTCCCTGGTATTTTGCTGCAAAGCGTTCCCGCATCGTAAAGTCAACGGGATCTGGAATCCCCCACTGGTCACGCATTTCCTGATGAATTCGCTCAGCAAAGCCTTCCGCAAGTTCTAATGCAGTGGATTGAAGCGCGTGGCTATCAAGGAACTTTCCTTCTTCCCGCAGTTTTAGCGCTGCATCACGAACACCAAATCCAGCTGTTACAACAAAAAACCCAATATAATCCATTTCGCCGCTTTCAACTGATTTTATATAATCAGCCAAACAGAGAAACGGCTCTTTTAACTGACGCGGAAAAGTAAAACGCTCAATTTCCGTTTTTGCATCAGCCGGGTCGTATACGATAACATCATTTCCCTGTGATTGGGCAGGGAAAAACTGGTAAACGGCAGCAGTTTTTAAATGTCCATTATTTAAAAATCCAGTGACTGTTTCATATAGCTGTACGGCTTTGTCATTTTGCTCTTCCAGCAGCTTTTTAACATTCCCTTTCATGCCGAGATGATGGCCGATAAGAGTTTGCATATTTACATAAGGCTTTAAATGTGAAATTGAATAATCCGGCAGCACACGGCGTCGTGTATCCCTCGGTACAAAAACAGGTACATCTTCTCGAACTGTTTTTACCGGTTTGGGTGCTGTTGCGATAGCTTGTTCTTTCCGTTCATCGCGGTATGCTTCAATTTCTTTCCGTTTTTCTTTCTTATCTTCAAGTTCTTGCAAAAGAGCCACTTTTTGTTCTGCGTTTTGAAGCCGGTTGGCAATATCCAGGCCGTCCATAGCATCTTTTGCATACAAAACGGGACCTTCATATTCGGGAGAAATTTTTGTTTCGGTAAATCGGCGTGACAGGGCAGCTCCTCCAACAAGGATAGGCACATGAATATCTGCTGATTTAAAGTCTTGTGCAGTAATCACCATTTGCTGGGCAGACTTTACAAGAAGCCCCGATAACCCGACCATGTCCGGTTTTTCTTTTCGAATCACTTCAATCAAGGCCTGCGGAGTAACTTTGATACCGACATCGATAACTTTAAAACCATTGTTGCTTAAAATAATATCCACGAGGTTTTTGCCAATGTCGTGTACGTCGCCTTTTACTGTTGCTAAAACAACTTTTCCTTTTCCTGAGTCATCTTCTTTTTTCTCCATGAACTGCTCTAAATAAGCAACCGATGCTTTCATGACCTCGGCACTTTGCAATACCTCGGCTACAATGAGCTGATTATCATTAAATAATCGGCCGACTTCAGCCATTCCTTTCATAAGAGGCCCGTTAATTATATCAAGAGGATTGTCGTACATTCCGCGCGCTGCTTCAAGATCAGCAAGCAGTCCTTCTTTTGTTCCTTCTACAACATAATAGCTTAAACGTTCTGGAACTGTTTTTGGAATGTCTTCTTCTTTTTTCTCTTTTTTCTTATCACGGTAAAAGTCTGTGAAAACCGCTAATGTTTCATCTGTTGTCGTGAACAACAAATCATCTGCAAGTTTAATTTCTTCTTTTGGAATTGATGCATAGCGCTCAAGCTTTTCCGTGTTTACAATTGCATAGTCAAGACCGGCCTGCGTGCAATGGTATAAATAAACAGCATTCAATACTTCGCGGCCGACAGGAGGAAGGCCGAAAGAAACGTTGCTCACCCCAAGAACTGTTAGGCATCTTGGAAGATGTTCTTTAATTAACCGGATGCCTTCAATTGTTTCTACCGCCGAACCGATATATTGTTCGTCACCTGTGCCGACAGGGAAAACAAGAGGGTCAAATATAATGTCTTCCGGCGCAAGACCCCATTTTTCTACAAGAAGATCATGAGAGCGAAGGGCAATTTCCAGTTTTCGTTCACGAGAAACAGCCATTCCTACTTCGTCAATTGTTCCAACTACAACAGAAGCGCCATATTTTTTCACAAGTGGCATAACGGCATCAAATCGTTCTTCGCCATCTTCTAAGTTGATAGAGTTAATAATTGCTTTTCCCTGAGAAAATTTCAGTGCTTCCTCAATAACCTTTTCATCGGTAGAATCAATGACAAGAGGCACTTTCACTTTTTTTACAACTTCTTTCATAAATTCCGTCATGTCTTCAAGTTCTTCACGATCCGGATTTGCCAGACAGATATCAATAACGTGGGCTCCGCCTTTTACCTGGGCACGGGCAATTTCTGCCGCTTCTTCAAATTTCCCTTCTACAATGAGCCGCTTGAATTTGCGTGAGCCGATGACATTTGTTCGTTCCCCGATAAAAAGAGGGCGCATCGAATCATCATACAATAATGGCTCAATACCGGAAACAGCATGGCCATGAGGGCTTTCAGGAGATGTTCGCGGTGCTTTTTCTTTCATGGCTTCTCGCATAACGCGAATGTGCTCAGGTGTTGTTCCGCAGCAGCCGCCCACAATATTCAGCCAGCCTTTGTCCGCAAAAGCTGACAACTTTTGCGCAAGTGATTCCGGTGACTCATGGTAGTTTCCTTCTTCATCCGGCAAGCCGGCATTTGGATAACAGCTTACATAACTGGTTGCAAGGTCTGAAAGGGAGCGGATATGATCGGTCATAAACTCCGGGCCAGTTGCGCAGTTTAATCCAACAGAAAGAGGTTTAATGTGTTCAATCGAAATATAAAATGCTTCAATATTTTGTCCGGCCAATGTTGTGCCCATCGGTTCAATTGTGCCGGAGATCATAATTGGAAGTTCAACGCCCGCTGCCTCAAATGCCCGCTGAATGCCAAGCGTTCCGGCTTTTACGTTTAGCATATCCTGGCTTGTTTCCATTAAGATAAGATCTGAACCGCCTTCAATAAGCGCTTTTGCTTGTAATTCAAAATTGTCAACAAGCTCATCAAAGGTAATTCCGCCAGTTACGGACAAAGTTTTCGTTGTTGGACCGATTGCCCCCGCTACAAAACGAGGCCATTCAGGCGTTGAGTAGTCGTCAACTGCCTTGCGTGCAATTTGTACAGCGCGCAAATTAATTTCATAGGCTTTATCGCCAAGGTCGTACTCATCAAGTACGACCGGTGTGCCGCCGAATGTATTCGTGGCAATAATATCGGCTCCAGCTTCTAAATATTCACGGTGAATACGGTCAATTACATCGGGTCTTGTTAGCACAAGATTTTCATTGCAGCCGTCGTAATCTTCGCCGCCAAAATCTTCAGGTGTCAGATTGGCATTTTGAAGCATTGTTCCCATTGCTCCGTCGATCAGCAGAATTCTTTTTTGAAGTTCTTTCTCAATTTGATGTAAGGTCATGCATAGCCCCGCTTTCTTTCTGTGCATCCAGTTCTTTTATATAATTTACGAGCTCAATAGACATATCGTAGCGCAAAAACGGCGTAATAATGTATAGTCCGTTAAAAAGCTTTGCTGCTGTTTCAACAAGTTCTTTGGCAATTTTCACGCCTTCTTTTGCAGATGCTTCTTTATCATCTCCGCATGCGCGCATTCTTTCAAGAGTTTCATCAGATAGTTTAATACCTGGTACTTCATGGTGTAAAAATTCAGCATTGCGTATATTCGTCAATGGCATAATGCCAATAAAAACAGGCGTTGGCAAATGTTTTGTTGCTTCATGCAATTCAATAATTTTTTCTTTTGTGAACACTGGCTGCGTAATAAAATAGTCTGCCCCGCATTCGATTTTTTTCTCCATTCGCTTTACAGCACGGTCCAAAACACGCACATTTGGATTTAGCGCAGCTGCAATTGAAAAATTTGCTTTCTTTTTCAGCGGTTTTCCGGAAAAAGAAATGCCCTCGTTTAATTGCTTAATAAGCTGAATTAATTCCAGGCTGGACACATCATATACGCTTGCAGCACCGGGGAAATCGCCGACTTTTGTCGGATCGCCTGTAATAGCCAGCACATCATGAAGGCCTAGAGCATCAAGGCCCATTAAATGAGATTGCAGCCCAATTAAGTTGCGGTCACGGCAAGTAATGTGAACGAGCGAACGAACATCATGTTTCATTTTTAAAGTTGCACCCATCGCCATGTTGCTGATTCGTGGAGACGCAAGTGAATTGTCCGCCATTGTAACTGCATCAATGCCTGATGCATACAAAGCATTAGCACCTTCAATAAACTTTTCTGTTAATAAGGTTTTTGGCGTATCAAGCTCTACGATAACCGTTCGTTCTTTTTTTGCTTTTTCACAAATCGGTACATCTGTTGCAGGTGCCGCTTCTTGAATGAAAATCGGCTTTTTCGTCTTCACTTTTTTCTCAGTTAAAGGCGGAAGACCGGCAAGACGCTTTTTTGCAGCTTCAATATGTTTTGGCGTTGTTCCGCAGCAGCCTCCGATTAAACGAACTCCTTCGTTTCTCAAAAGCACTGCTGCCCGTCCAAAATAATCCGCTTCCGATTCGTAAACAATACGTCCATCTTCTACATCAAGCAAGCTTGCATTTGGATATGCCGATAAAAATGCTTTATTAGGAAGCGTTACATCTTCAAACGCTTGAATGGTATGATAAGGACCAAGGCGGCAGTTAACACCGACTACATCTGCGCCGATTGCCTCTAAGCGGTGTAATGCTTCATTCAAGGAAAGACCATTTTGCAAAACGCCAGGGTCGTGCATTGATACCTGAGCAATAATTGGCAAATCACTCATGCTGCGAAGCAGTTTTACTGATTCTGATAATTCTTCAAAATCGTAATAGGTTTCAAATAAAATGCCGTCCAGGCTTCCATCTAACAAGCTTTCTGCTTGTTCGCGCACAGCTGCAAGGATCTCAGCATTTGTTGCTGTGCTTTTACGAATCCCTCTAATTCCTCCAATGGTCCCTAAAACAAATTGCCCTCCCGGAGCAGCTGCTTTTTTAGCAATAGAAGCTGCAGCGGCATTTAATTCACGAACACGGTTTTCCATTCCATAGCGGGCAAGCTTAATCGAATTAGCGCCATATGTGTTTGTTTGAATAATATCAGCGCCTGCTTTAATGTAATCTTGATGGATTTTTTCAATGATTTCAGGTTTTTCTATGTTTAATTCTTCATAACAAAAATCAATGCCATATGAATATAAAAGTGTTCCCATAGCTCCATCAGCGGTAAGCACCTGTGTTTTCAACTTGTCGAGTAATGTCATAGCGCGGTTTCCTTTCTAAAGCAAAATAAAAAGCGTTCCAGCAAAGAAGCGTTTTTTCTTTCTTTTTCTCTATATTAAAGCTATATAAATTTTTTGTTTTTTTTTATTAAAGCTAGAATTGTTTTTTGAAAGTAGTTTTTTATATGTCTTTATCATACCATGAACCATGAGGTATAACGTAACGGTAAAATCTGATAGTTAGCTATAACCAAAAGCTATACATACTTAAAAAGCAAATGAAAACTATGTTGCTGTCCAATAAATGAAACAACTTCATTACTTAAAAGCAAAAAGTTTAGCCAGTAAACAATCAAGGAAAAAAAACAGTCTAACTGATATACTTTTTGTTAAAGCGAGGGATTTTTTATGAATAAATCATTATGGCATAAGGCAAAAGAATTTATTATTGATTTTTATAAAGAAACAGGGAAGCCTGGCGAAAAAGCAAAAAAAAGGCTGCAGGAAATTCATAAAGAAATTGAGCAGACAGGCAGCTATTCACATAAAACAGAAGAGCTTGAATATGGAGCGAAACTTGCCTGGCGCAACAGCAACAAGTGCATTGGCCGTTTGTTCTGGCAAACATTGCATGTTTTTGATGAGCGGCAAGCGAAAACAGAAGAAGACATTTTTTCCGCTTTAGAGCGTCATCTTATGTTCGCAGAGAATAAAGGGAAAATAAGGCCGGCAATCACGATTTTTCGTCCATCAGAGCCGGGAAAAGAAGAAGTGCGTATTTGGAACCACCAGTTGCTTCGGTATGCAGGCTATGGAAATGCAGGGGACCCTCATTCCTATATTTTTACAAAAAAATGCGAAGCGCTTGGCTGGAGGGGAAAAGGAGGCAACTTTGATTTGCTCCCATGGGTTGTTCAAATAGGTGATCGGCCTCCGGTGTGGAAAAATGTGCCGCCAGATTGTCGGCTGGAAGTAAATATTTCACATCCGGAGTATGACTGGTTTAAAGATCTTCGCTTAAAATGGTATACAATTCCGCTTATTTCTGACATGAAGCTGGAAATCGGCGGGATTGTATTTAAAGCTGCTCCCTTTAATGGCTGGTACATGGGAACAGAAATTGGCGCACGTAATTTTGCAGATGAAGACCGGTACAATTTACTGCCAGTAATAGCGGAAAAAATGAAACTAGACATGAAGCATTCCTTTAACCTTTGGAAAGACAGGGCATTAATTGAGTTAAATGCGGCCATTTTGTTTTCATTTAAAGAACAAGGCATTACAATTGTTGATCATCATACCGCCGCACGGCAGCATCGGGTGTTTGAACAAAACGAAGAAGCAGCAGGCAGAAAGGTGACAGGGGACTGGACCTGGCTGATTCCACCTTTGTCACCGGCTACAACCCATATTTTTCACCGTTCTTATAAAAACATTGTCCAGTCGCCAAACTTTTTTTATCAAGAAACTCCTTATCAAAGTTAAAAACTCCCGCCAGGATGCTGGCGGGAGTTTGGCATTATGATGTTACTTTTTGTAATTTTTTCAACACGTGAAGAGAGCGGCCAGTTCCAATTGCCACTGACTCAAGCGGATTTGGCGCAAGATGAACCGGAACAAAAATTTCTTCTGCAAGCCATTCCTGCAAGCCATTTAACAAAGCTCCGCCGCCGCTGACAACAACGCCGCGGTCAACAATATCACCGCTTAATTCCGGAGGTGAGGACTCAAGCGTAACCCGAATTGTTTCTAAAATAGTAAAAAGTGATTCACGAATGGCTTTCTGGACTTCAAAAGAACTGATTTCAACTGTTTTAGGAAGACCAGTAACAAGGTCACGCCCGCGCACATCCATTTTTTGTTCTGTATGCTCAATAGGGGCATAGCCAATTTCTATTTTAATTTTTTCAGCTGTGCGTTCCCCGATCAGCAAATTATATTCTTTTCTTATATATTGCATAATATCTTCATCTAGTTTATCTCCAGCAAGCCTTATCGAATTGCAAGTAACCACGCCACCGTAGGAAATGATAGCAACTTCAGTTGTGCCGCCGCCAATATCAACAATTAAGTTTGCGATGGGTTCTTCAACAGGGAGATCAGCACCAATAGCAGCCGCTACAGGCTCTTCAATTAAATGGACGGTTTTGGCGCCGCTTGATTTAATGGCATCTTGAATTGCACGCCGTTCAACCCCGGTAGCGCCAGAAGGTGTACAAACCACAACAGTCGGTTTGCGAATTGTAAAGCCGGCTGCTTTGCCCGCTTTTTTCATGAGCTCCTTCAGCATTTCGGATGTTACATCAAAATCAGCGATCACACCGTCTTTCATAGGCCGTACGGCTGTTATTCGGCCAGGCGTTTTTCCAATCATTTCTTTTGCTTCAGTGCCAACAGCTAGTACTTTCCTCGTTTCTATGTCAAGAGCAACAACAGAAGGCTCATTTAAAATAATGCCTTTGTCCTTGCTGTAAACGAGCAGATTTGCTGTTCCAAGATCAATTCCAATTTCTGCTTGTCCAAACATTTTCATTCCTCCAAACGGCAATTTTTCGCCTCCGCTTATTATAATGAAAAAAATGAACACAGGTACATGGGACAAAAAGATGAACGTTCTTATGTTACACAGATAACAAATAAAAAAGCCGTCTTTTCAAAAGAAAGATCAGCCTTTGTTACAAAAATTTAAATTTTGTCATGTATGGGTTTAAGTCTAAAGTTACAGTTTTTTAAAAAAGGAAGCTAGTTCTTTAGTATGCTCTTTTCTTGTTTTTCGATAAGCTGCACGAGCGGGAGCTGTGTTAAACAGCCATTTTTCTTCCTCAGACTCCGGTACAACATTTCCAACTTCTACAGGCCGTCCGTTTTCATCAATGGCAACAAACGTTAAAAAGGAAAGGGCAGCCACTTCTTCTTCGCCAGTTACAAGGTTTTCAGAGGTTACCCGGACAAAAACTTCCATACTAGATCTTCCAGTATGAGTAACCATAGCTTTGAGTGTGACAGTATCGCCAACCTTAATTGGCTTAATAAAATCGACTGAATCAGTTGAGGCAGTGACGGTAGGATTACGGGCAAAGCGAGTTGCCGAAATAGAAGCAACGTCATCAATATGAGCCATCAGTTTTCCGCCAAACAAAGTGCCATAATAATTAGTATCAGGCGGAAAAACTTGAGCTGATTTTACTGTAATCGTTTCTTGCATTCGTTTGGTTTCTTTCATACATCATCACCTTTTCCTTCCGTAAAAATTATACACGAAGAAATCCTTGCCATAAAGAAGTTCAATAATTTATTTTAAAAAAGGTTGTATTTTCATTCTTTATAGTGTATAAATATAAATATAAACACATGGTGACGACAGGTTGGGGTGACTTTCATGATAACGATGGAACAAGTAAAGGAGCTAGACTTAAAAGGAAAAGACTTCCTAAAGCTTCTTGACTTTAACATTACAGACATTCAGGCACTTATTTTGCTTGCTGATGATATGAAAAAACATAAAGAAAAGTACAAGGATTCATTAAAAGGCCAAATTCTTGGCATGATTTTTGAAAAAAATTCAACAAGAACGCGCGTTTCTTTTGAAGCAGCTATTTTAGGTTTAGGTGGACATGGCATGTTTTTAAGCTCAGACCAACTGCAAATTGGCCGGGGCGAAACGATTGAAGATACAGGGAAAGTATTGTCCGGCTATTTAGATGGAATCATGATTCGTACACATGGCCACGACCGGATTGAAACACTTGCAGAAGCAGCATCAATTCCGGTAATCAATGGATTAACCGACTTGTATCATCCGTGCCAGGCACTTGCAGACCTTTTAACAGTTTACGAACATAAAGGCGGCTTTAAGGGCAACAAAATGGTTTACATCGGTGATGGAAACAACGTTGCTCATTCTCTTATGATTGGTGCAGTTATGATGGGAATGGATTTTGCTTTGGCTGCTCCTAAAGGGTATGAAGCTGATCAAGAAGTCATTCAAAAAGCACAGGGAATTGCAAAAGAAACAGGTGCAGTTTTAACATTTACAGAAGACCCTGTAGAAGCTGTTAAAAACGCCGATTTCATTTACACAGATGTTTGGACAAGCATGGGACAGGAAGAAGAAGCTATTCTCCGCTTAAAAGCATTTGAGCCTTATCAAGTAAATGAAGCACTGCTTGCAAAAGCAAATGCGGACTGTAAGTTTATGCATTGTCTTCCAGCTCACCGCGGTGAAGAAGTATCAGCTGACGTAATGGATGGGGAAGCCTCGGTGGTATTCCAGCAAGCTGAAAACCGTATGCATGCACAAAAAGCCGTTTTGTATAGCTTAATGAAAAAATAAACTACTTTGTTCAGCCGTTATTGGAGAATAGCTGGACGCAAGAAAATACTTATTTCAGCCGTTATTGGAGAATGGCTGATCCTTAAAACATTACAAGCATTCAGACGTCATAGGAGGACGCTGGATGCTTTTTTGCATAGTCACGAGTAAAGTTGTTGTGTTTAATCGGTTTTTTTGTTTTTTTCAGCTGTGCAGCCCGGGTCATTTCTTTCTTCATTGAATTACCTTTTTTTGTGCTTTTCATGCTAAAATAGTAGGAGAAGAAAAAAGGTAAATTGTGATTAAATAGAAAGCAAACACTTATGATGGTGGGCGAATATGGAACAAAAATTAAAAGTTTTTTTAACAGTAGTGAAACACATGAACTTTTCAAGGGCAGCAGAAGAATTGTTTATTACTCAGCCGGCAGTTAGCCAGTATATAAAATCGTTTGAAGAAGAGCTAGGCATCAAACTGATTGACCGAACAAATAAGAAAATCCGTTTAACGAAAGCAGGAAGCCTTGTTGCTTATTATGGCGGCGAAATTTTTATGCTTAATGAAAAAATGAAGCAAGCAGTTGAGGACCTGGCAGGGGAAGTGAAAGGAAAGCTTGCGGTAGGGGCAAGCTATTCGTTCGGTGAATACATTTTACCGCATATTGTCGCTGATTTCCTGGCTAAATTCCCGGCTGTAGATCCTTATATTACAATCGGAAATACGCAGGAGATTGCCGAAAAAGTCATTCACAATGAAATTGACCTTGGCGTAGTAGAAGGAACGGTTGCCTCAGACAAATTGATTGCTGAAAAAATCGCTTCCGATAAAATGTATGTTATTAAAGGTAAAAAAGAAAATGCGGAAAAGCGTGTTCATTTAAATGAAGAAACCTGGATTGTAAGAGAGCAAGGTTCCGGAACAAGAGAGGCTTTTGAGTGGTTTGCCGCGAAAAACGGCATTCGACCGACGAAAATATTAGAATTTGGCAGCACACAAATTATTAAAGAAGCGGTAGAAGCAGGGCTTGGCGTTGCTTTATTGTCTGAATGGACGATTCGCAACGAATTAGAATTGGAAAAATTAAAAATCGTCGGTGGCGGAAACTTATATTATGAACGCAATTTTTATGCCATCATACCAGATGCACCATTTATGACGAAAACAGCAGAAACCTTTCTGCACTTTTTAAGAAGAGACTAGCTGTTGCTGGTCTTTTTTATTTATACATAGTAGAAAAAACAGCAGACTTTTTAGTGAATTGGATTTTATATAATTTAAAGGAAAAAGACGCCTCACAGTTTTGTGAGACGTCTTAAGCTACTTATTAAGGAAGTTTTGTTTCACCCATTAAGAAGCGGTCAACTTCACGAGCTGCTTCGCGACCTTCCTGGATGGCCCAAACAACAAGGCTTTGCCCACGGCGCATGTCGCCTGCTGCAAAAATGCCTTCTTCACTTGTATTGTATTGGCCATGTTTTGCAACAACAGTGTTGCGCGCTGATGTTTTCACGCCAAAGTGAGAAGCAAGAGCCATGTCTGTTCCGCTAAATCCGATCGCTACAAGAACAAGTTCTACAGGCCATACTTGCTCACTCCCTGGAACTTCTTCCATTTTGTAGCTGCCGTCTTCAAAGTATGTTTTTTCCATACGAACAGTATGAAGCTCTTTTAATTGGCCGTTTTCATCTGCAACAAATTTGGTTGTTGCAATTAAATACTCACGTGGATCTTCGCCATACACAGCTTCTGCTTCTGCATACGCGTAGTCTAAAGTGAATGTATTAGGATATTGAGGCCATGGATTTGTGCTAGTTCGTTTTAAAGGCTGTGATTCATGTTTACCAAACTGAACAACACTTTTCGCGCCCTGGCGAATAGCTGTTGCTACACAGTCGGCTCCTGTATCACCGCCACCAATAACAATAACATTTTTACCTTCAGCTGAAATAACATTTTCATCTGTTTCATCCAAAAGGCCTTTAATGCTTTTTGTTAAGTACTCCATCGCTAAATAAATGCCTTCTGCTTCACGGCCTTCAATTACGATATCGCGGTGTGTTTGAGCACCTGCACATAAAACAACTGCATCGTATTCTTCTTTTAACTGTTCTTTTGTAATGTCTTTTCCAATTGTTGTATTCACAACAAATTCGATTCCTTCATTTTTCAAAAGATTAACCCGTCGTTGAACGGTTTCTTTTTCAAGTTTCATAGAAGGAATACCGTACATAAGCAAACCGCCAACGCGATCATCGCGCTCAAAAACTGTTACAAGGTGGCCAGCTTTGTTTAATTGGTCTGCTGCTGCAAGGCCTGCAGGACCTGAACCAACTACAGCCACTCGCTTACCAGTGCGGCGTTTTGGAGGGTTTGGTACGATCCAGCCTTCTTCAAAGCCTTTATCAATAATCGCTTTTTCAATCGATTTGATGGCAACAGCCGGATCATTAATTGCAACTGTACATGAACCTTCACATGGAGCAGGGCACACACGGCCTGTGAACTCAGGGAAATTATTTGTTTTTAACAAACGGTCCAGTGCTTCTTTCCAGCGGCCGCGATAAACAAGGTCATTCCACTCTGGAATTAGATTGTAGACAGGACACCCGGATGGTGTCCCTCCAATCATTTGTCCTGTGTGGCAAAAGGGAGTCCCGCAATCCATGCAGCGGGCTCCTTGAATTTGTAATTCTTTTTCAGGTAGAGCTGTTGTGTACTCTTTCCAGTCTTTTACCCGTTCAGCCGGGTTACGTCCTGGAGCAGTTTTTCGAGCATATTCCATAAAACCGGTTGCTTTCCCCATCGTTCATTCTCCTTTCTTAGGCGTTTCCAACGACTGGCATTTTTTTCTCTGTAAATGCAGCGTATTTTGCTTCAGCCGTTTTCATTCCTTGCTGTTCAAAGTAGGAAATGGATTTCATCATTTCTTTATATTCGTAAGGGATAACACGGATAAAGTTGTTTTTCTCCGTTTCCCAATTTTCTAAAATGGAAGCGCCAAGCGGACTGCCTGTCCATTGTACATGGCTTGCAATTAAAGCTTTTACATCAGATTCTTCTTGAATGCCATCAAGAGATTCTGTTAAAACCATTTCACGATTTACAAGGCTTTCAGCACGGTTGCGGTCAGGAGCATACAAGTACGCGATACCGCCTGACATACCAGCAGCAAAGTTGCGGCCGGTTGGGCCAAGAATAACTACACGTCCACCTGTCATGTACTCACAGCCATGATCAGTAATTCCTTCTACAACAATATCTGCTCCACTGTTACGTACTGCAAAACGAGTACCAGCTCGGCCGTTAATGAAAGCTTCACCATTGGTTGCACCGTATAAGTTTACGTTTCCGCAAATTGCATGTTCATGCGGAACAAGGTTTGCATCGCTATGCGGGCGAACAACAAGGCGTCCACCGGATAAACCTTTACCAAAGTAGTCGTTTGCATCGCCATTTACAGTGAAAGTCAGTCCTTTTGGAAGGAAAGCTCCAAAGCTTTGGCCCGCAGATCCGTTAAACGTGAATTGTACAGTGTTGTCTGGAAGGCCTTCTGCGCCATGTGCAAGTGTAACAGCCGAACCAGTAATAGTTCCAGCGGCACGGTCTGTATTGATGATATCAAACTCTCCAACAACGGCTTGTTTATTTTCAAGAGCAGGACGGACTGCGTCAAGTAGAAGACGGCGGTCAATCGTACGCTCTAATTTATAATCCTGGTCTGTAGTCTTGTACTGCTTTTGGCCCGGCTTAAGCGGAGTCATATACAGAAGAGGGAACAGATCAAGGTATTTTGCTTTCGGATGTTGGTCTTTACGTGCATGAGGCTTTAATACTTGTTTTTGTCCAATCATTTCATCGATTGTGCGGAAACCAAGCTCTGCCATCAATTCACGAATTTCACGGCCAACAAATGTCAGGTAATTAACAACATGGTCTGCATCTCCAGTAAACTTATCACGAAGCTCTGGGTTTTGAGTGGCAATTCCAACCGGGCAAGTATCCATGTGGCAGACACGCATCATAACGCAGCCAAGAACAACAAGAGGAGCTGTTGCAAAACCAAATTCCTCAGCGCCGAGAAGGGCAGCGATAACAACGTCACGGCCGTTCATTAACTTACCATCTGTTTCAAGTGTTACTTTTTCGCGCAAACCATTCATCAAAAGAGTTTGATGTGTTTCCGCAAGTCCAATTTCCCAAGGAATCCCAGCGTGCTTGATACTTGTTTTTGGAGAAGCTCCTGTACCGCCTTCATAGCCACTCACAAGAATAACGTCTGCAAGGCCTTTTGCTACACCAGCGGCAATTGTTCCAACGCCGGATTTTGCTACAAGCTTTACGTTGATTCTTGCACGGTCGTTAGCGTTTTTCAAATCATAAATAAGCTGCGCCAAATCCTCAATTGAATAAATATCATGGTGAGGAGGAGGAGAGATCAAGCCGACACCAGGAGTTGAACCGCGTGTTTCCGCAACCCATGGGTACACTTTTTTGCCTGGCAAGTGACCGCCTTCACCCGGTTTTGCTCCTTGAGCCATTTTAATTTGAATTTCTGTAGCTGTATTTAAATACTCACTTGTCACACCAAAACGTCCAGATGCAACTTGTTTAATTGCGCTCGAACGCATATCGCCGTTTTCGTCTGGCGTATAGCGTGAAGAATCTTCTCCGCCTTCACCGCTGTTGCTTTTTCCGCCAAGACGGTTTAAAGCAATCGCCAGCGATTCATGCGCTTCTTTACTAATTGATCCGTATGACATCGCACCTGATTTAAAACGTTTGAAAATGCTTTCAAGCGGTTCAACTTCTTCAAGTGGAATAGACGGGCGTGCAGTAAAATCAAGATCAAGCAAGCCGCGAAGGAACATAATGTTTTCTTCGTTCACAAGGTTAGAATACTGTTTGTAAAGTTCATAATCATTTGTTCTTGAAGCGTGTTGAAGCATATGAATTGTTTTTGGATTGAACGCATGCTTTTCGCCTTTGCTTCTCCATTGGAATTCACCGCTGGAATCAAGAGTGGTATCTTTAAATTCACTTTTTCCGAATGCTTCATAATGGCGTGCAAGTGTTTCTTCTAAAATCACGTCAAGCGTAATGCCGGCTAAAGCAGACGTTGTGCCGCTAAAATACGTTTCAATAACGTCATGGCCAATGCCTACTGCTTCAAAAATTTGCGCACCGCGGTAACTTTGAACAGTTGAAATACCCATTTTTGCCATAACTTTAACGATACCGCTTGTTGCTGCGTAATTATAATTTTTCTCTGCTTCTTCAGATGTCATGTCTTTAATTGTTCCATCTGTGATCATTGAACGAAGCGAAGCAATTGCAAGATACGGATAAATTGCATCTGCTCCATAACCGATCAAGCAGCAGAACTGATGTACATCGCGTGCTTCTGCTGTATCAATAACAAGGCTAAGGTTTGTGCGGCGCCCCGTTTTAATTAAGTGCTGATGAAGGCCACTTACCGCAAGAAGAGCAGGAATAGCTGCTTTTTTGCTTGATACACCGCGGTCAGATAAAATTAAGATAGAAGCGCCTTTTTCTACAGCTTCATCTGCTTGAATAAATAGCTGAGACATTGCATCAGACAGTGATTGCTTTTCTTTTACATCAAATAGAAGAGAAAGCGTTGCTGTTTTAAATGCATCTTTGCTGTTTTGTGTAATTTTGATCCACTCTTTTTCACCAAGAATCGGCGTTTCAAGGCGGATTCGACGGCTATTTTCAGCAGAAGGAGCCAAAATGTTCCCTTCGTTGCCAAGAAGAGTCATCATAGAAACAACATTATCTTCACGAATCGCATCGATTGGCGGGTTTGTTACTTGAGCAAAAAGCTGTTTAAAATAGTTATATAAAAGCTGTGGGCGTTCAGAAAGAACTGCAAGTGGTGCATCATAACCCATAGAGCCGATTGGGTCTGTTTTTTCTGTTGCCATTGGAGCAATTTGTTTTGTCAGTTCATCATATGTGTAGCCAAATGTCTTGTGAAGATTTAGCATTTCTTCTTCATTAAACGTTTCAGCAGCAATTTTTGTTTCTTCAAGATCTGCAATAGGAACCAGGTTGTTGTCAAGCCATTCACGATAAGGCTCAGCAGTGGTGATTTCATTTTTGATTTCTTCGTCAGAAACAATGCGCCCTTCTTCTAAATCAACAAGAAGCATTTCGCCAGCACTAACTGTTTCTTTTTTCACAACACGATTTTCATCAATTTCAATTGTTCCAACTTCAGATGAGTAGATAATATGGTCATCATCTGTTACATAATAACGGGCCGGGCGCAATCCATTACGGTCAAGAATTGTTCCGATTTTGCGTCCATCTGTAAAAGAAATGGATGTTGGTCCATCCCAAGGCTCCATTAAGCAGCTATGGTACTCATAAAACGCAAGTTTTGGATCTGCCATATGCGGATCACGATCCCAAGGTTCTGGGATAAGCATCATTGCCGCATGAGGAAGAGAACGGCCAGAAAGCGTTAAAAATTCAATTGCGTTATCAAGCATAGCTGAGTCACTGCCGTTTGTATCAATAACCGGCAAAAGTTTTTCGTATTGATCACCAAATACTTTTGCATAACCAGCTTTTTCACGAGCCTGCATCCAGCTTACATTTCCGCGGTTTGTATTAATTTCGCCATTATGGATTAAATAACGGTATGGATGTGCGCGTTCCCAGCTTGGGAATGTATTTGTACTAAAGCGGGAGTGAACGAGTGAGAAGGCTGACTGATATTCTTCTTTCGCAAGGTCGATGTAATACTGATCGATTTGCTCCGGCGTTAACATTCCTTTATAGATAATTGTACGTGTTGAAAAGCTTGGAATATAAAATGTGCCTTTTACATCAGGATTGTTTCCAATTTCATTTTCAATACGTTTTCTTGTGATATAAAGCGCACGCTCAAAATCTTTTTCCGTTTCATGCTTTTTGCTTTTTTCAACAAATAATTGCATGACGTAAGGAGCAATCACAAGTGCTTCCGGTCCTGCTGCTTCCGGGTTAACCGGAACGTCACGCCAACCGAGAAGTTTGATGCCTTCTTCGTGAAGAATAAGTTCTACTTCTACTTGGATTTGCTCACGCTCTTTTTCATTTTGAGGTAAAAAGAACATCCCGACTGCATAATCATGAGGAGCAGGAAGTATAATGTTCAGGCTTTCACATTCTTTGCGGAAAAAATCATCGCAAATTTGCAGCATAATACCTGCACCGTCACCTGTTGTCCCGTTTAAGTTTCCGCCACGGTGTTCAAGTCGGCATAACATATGAATTCCATCTTGCACAATTTTGTGTGAAGGACGTCCTTTTATATTTGCGATAAAGCCAATACCGCATGCATCATGTTCATTTTTTGGATCGTATAAGCCCTGTTTTTCAGGATAACCGTATAGCTTCATGTTGTGCACCTCCGCGTTCAAATCATATTTCTCTATTGTCTTCATTGTAAAGTTGATAAATGATACAATCAATATATTATTAAGAAGTTATCAATCTCATATCGATATGAATCGAAGGATGTGTATAAATATGGAAATGAGACAAATAAAATATTTCATGGAAGTTGCCAGGCAAGAGCATGTGACGGAAGCAGCGTATCATCTTCATGTGGCCCAATCTGCTGTTAGCCGCCAAATTGCAAAGCTCGAAGATGAACTTGGGGTAGAGCTTTTTTTGAGAGAAGGCAGAAGTGTCCGTTTAACACATGTGGGAAAAATTTTTTTCGAGCATGCTGAAGTGGCGATGGAAGCCATGAACAAAGCTGTCCAGGCTGTTGAAGATTATTTGAATCCGCAAGCAGGAAAAATCCGGCTCGGCTTTCCGAATTCTCTTGCTACAAAAACACTGCCACGTGTTATTTCAGCTTTTCGAAGCCAGTACTCGGATGTTGGTTTTGATTTTAATCAAGGATCTAACCGGGAACTTCGGGATCGAGTAGAAAAAGGAGAAATAGATTTAGCTTTTGTTTCGCCGGTGCCAGAAGCAACCTCAGAGATCAGTACACATGTTTTTTTCTCAGAACATATGAGGGCTCTTATTCCAACACATCACCGGCTGGCGAAACAAGTCACTATTAATTTGCGGGATTTAATGGATGATCAGTTTGTGTTGTTCCGAACCGGCTATGATATGCGTGCTCTTGTCATTGAAGCTTGCCAGAAAGTTAACTTCGAGCCGGCAGTTGCATTTGAAAGTGAAGATATTTATACAATAAAAGGGCTTGTAGAAGCAGGGCTGGGAGTCAGTTTGCTTCCCGAAACTTTGCTTATTGACCAAACACCAATGGGGACTGTCAGCATCCCGGTAAGCGTGCCGAGAGTAACAAGAACGGTCGGTGTGATCATGACAAAATCAAGACCACTGCCACCCTCGGAAAAGCTGTTTTATGAATTTTTAATTAAATATTACAATCGATTAAATGACTTTAGTTTTTAAAGCAAAAAGACACCGGTGTGCTCCGGTGTCTTTTTATGGTTAGGCCCAATTGCCATTTCGGAAAACAGGTTCGCTTGTGCCATCGTCTTTAATGCCATCAATATTCATTTCAGCAGAACCAATCATAAAATCAACATGAGTAATACTTGTATTTAAGCCATTTTTCTCAAGCTCTTCCTGAGACATTTCTTTGCCGCCTTCAATGCAAAATGCATAGGCGCTTCCAATAGCAAGGTGGTTTGATGCATTTTCGTCAAACAATGTATTGAAAAATAAAATACCGGCATTTGAAATTGGGGAGTTGTGCGGGACAAGTGCCACCTCCCCCAAGTAGTGAGAGCCTTCGTCTGTTTCAACAAGCTGTTTCAGTACTTCTTCACCTTCTTCAGCCGTTACTTCAACAATTCGCCCGTTTTTAAAAGTCACCGTAAATTCTTCAATGATGTTACCTGCATAACTAAGCGGCTTAGTAGCTTTTACATAGCCGTTCACACCTGTTTTAACAGGAACGGTAAAAACTTCTTCGGTTGGCATGTTTGCCATAAACGCGTGGCCTTGCTCACTTACACTGCCAGCACCTACCCATAAGTGATTGTCAGGAAGATCAATAGTCAAGTCTGTGCCTGGCGCTGTATAATGAAGCGTTTTGTAATGCTTTTTATTCAAGATAGCCACTTTTTCTCTTAAGCGGGCGTCATGCTCTTCCCAGGACTTCACAGGATCGGGGTGATCGGCACGTACAGATTTAAAAATTGCATCCCAAAGAGCGGGTACGCGATCTTTTTCCGGAAGATCACTAAATACTTTGTCAGCCCAATCTTTGGAAGGAGCAGCAATAACCGTCCAACTTACTTTATCAGACTGAATATATTCACGGTATTTTTTTAATGCTGAGCCGGCTGCTTTTTGATAAGCAGCGATTCGCTTGGAGTCAACGCCTTTGAGTAAATCAGGGCTAGATGAAGTAATAGACATAAAAGCAGCGCCTTGCTCCGCTAAAGTTTCCATCATTTGCTTGTTCCAGGCTGGAAATTCATGAAATGCTTCTTCGGGTGCGAGATTGTATTTGAGCCTGGAGACAGTGTCGTCGCTCCAGTCTACATACACGTGTTTGGCGCCTGCCTGATAAGCTTTTTCAACAATAAGGCGGACTAATTCAGCCGCATCAAGTGCAGAACGTATAACAAGAGATTGTCCTGGCTGTATGTTCACTCCTGTTGTCACAGCAAGCTGAGCGTATTTTTCCAATTGCTCTTTGAAATTCGTCATCTTTTTGTCTCCTTTATGTAGGTAGTCTATTTAGTAGAAGGAAGCCGGACTACAGGGAACCGCGTTTTTACTCTTTGATCTTTGGGCCTGCACGATGCAGGT
>JAPSKG010000209.1 GCA_031177795.1 Domibacillus sp. | reverse complement strand
ATGGCCAATAATTTCTTTTACTTCACCTTCTGCCGCTTGTCTTCCTTCCGGCCAGCGGGTAATATGGACAACCACTTTATGGCCATCAATGGCCCCTGCTGTTTTTTCTTTTGGAATAAAAATGTCGGCAGTGAACTTTTTATCATCCGGTTCTACAAACCCAAAGCTTTTATTGTCAATAAACGTACCGACAATGTCTGTTTGCCCGCGCTCAAGAATACGGACAACCGTTCCTTCACGCCGTGAAGAAGTTTGGTCTTCTTTTGTTACCCGCACAAGAGCTGTGTCACCGTTTAAAGCGCCATTGGTTTCATGAGGAGGAATAAATACATCATCCATTCCTTGCTCCTCAGGAATTAAAAACGCAAAGCCTTTGGCATGACCGGAAATTTTCCCTTTTACAAGGTTCATTTTTTCCGGCAGTCCATAACGGTTTGCCCGCGTCCGGACGACCAGGCCGCGCTCTTCCATGTAAACAAGCGACTTAACAAAATCCCGAAATCCCTCTGACCCTTCAATGCCCAATGCTTCTTCAAGCTCTTGGACAGTCAATGGCTTATAAGATTCTTCTCTCATGTATGTCAACAAACGGTCGACAAATTCGTGTATGTGCTGATCCATTGGGACCCGCCTCCTCTATACCTGGTTTAAACCGTCCAGTCAAGACTTTCAAGGAAAAGGAAAATATCCTGGTGAAGCTGCTCTTTTTCCTTGCCAAGTGTAATGACGTGTCCGGATTGTTCATACCACTTCAACTGTTTTTCATCTGTTTCCACACCGTTAAAAATAACATTGGCACTATCTGGATCAATCATATTATCCAAACGCGCCTGTACAACAAAAACCGGGGCGTAAATGTGATCAATATGTTCACGGACGTCTTGAACCAGGTTTTGCAGAGCATGCAAAGTGTTCATTGGCGTTTTTTTAAACGCCTCTATCTCTTTTTCAATAACATCCGGGGATTTCCCTTCAAATTTCTTGAATCCACGCGCATATTCGACCACACCATTGTACATTGTCTGCTCATCTTTCATTGACATTGGCGCACACATTGGAATAATACCCTTTACAGGCTTAGTATAACCGAGTTTTAAACCAAAAACACCGCCAAGCGACAGTCCGCATACCGCAATTTCCTGGTAGCCAAGCTTAAGAAGATGATTATACCCATTTACTACATCTTGCCACCAATCAGCAGGCCCTGTTTTCACAAGTTCTTCCGGGGGCACAGCATGGCCTTTATAATGTGGCGCATGTGATGTATACCCATTTTTCTCAAGAAAACGGCCAATCATGCGCACATCAGAAGAATTTCCTGTAAATCCGTGTAAAAGCAAAACCGCCCGGGGTCCCGCTTGAAAAGTAAATGGTTCTGGCAATGAAAGTTTCATGTTTGATGCTTCCTTTCTTTGTTTTATGTAATAAATCAAAATATGTAAGTATTTTGCGCTGCTTCTCTTAATAAAAGTAAAAAACTTGTGCAGCAATGAGCGCAAAAAAGGCGATTCTGCAGAATCGCCTTTTTTTAAAGATCAAAATAAGAGAGCGCAATCGTTAAAACAAAAAACAGCACAGATAACAAAACTGTTATACGGTGAAGGACAAGATCAATCCCACGCGCTTTTTGTTTCCCGAACAACTGCTCTGCACCTCCGGAAATCGCACCGGAAAGGCCTGTGCTTTTTCCCGATTGCAATAAAACGACCGCAATAAGCGAAATCGCAACAATCACGAGCAGTACAAGAAGCACTGTATGCAACATTGTTTTACCTCCAATAGACGGACATAAAGATAACCATATTCTATCATAGATTTTGTTTATATGCAAAAGAGCCAGCGGCATAAAAGGTTGACCGGATTAAGAAAAAATCAACCGGAAACGTTTATGCAACGGCCGGTTAATATCTAAATGGGCCGGATTTTGTTGCCGTACGGCCGAATAAAACGTTTTTCGGTCGTTCTACAACTTTATCCGGTCTTTTTTTAGTTTTTCCGGTCGTTACTGCTTAAAAAAAAGAAGCTGCCCGGAAAAGTCGATTTTTCACGACTCCCGGTGCAGCTCGCTTTTCTTACTACAGCTTTATTATTTTTTTAAGTTGTAGAATGTATCGTTTCCTAGGTATTGTGCAAGCTCAGCCAAGTTATCTTCGATGCGAAGAAGTTGGTTATACTTCGCTACACGGTCTGTACGTGAAGGAGCACCTGTTTTAATTTGGCCAGCGTTAGTTGCAACAGCGATGTCTGCAATTGTTGCATCTTCTGTTTCACCAGAACGGTGAGAGATAACTGCTGTGTAACCAGCGCGTTTTGCCATTTCGATTGCATCGAATGTTTCAGTCAAAGTACCGATTTGGTTTACTTTGATCAGGATTGAGTTACCTACGCCGTTTTTAATTCCTTCAGAAAGCTTTTTCGTGTTTGTAACGAATAAATCGTCACCAACAAGCTGAACACGATCGCCAAGGCGCTCAGTTAACAATTTGTGGCCATCCCAGTCGTTTTCGTCCAGGCCATCTTCAATAGAAACGATTGGGTATTTGTTTGCCATTTCTTCATACCAGTCAACCATTTCAGCAGAAGTTTTTACAACACCTTCACCTGAAAGATGGTATTTACCGTCTTCTTTGTTGTAGAACTCAGAAGAAGCTGCATCCATTGCAAGTTTTACTTCGTCGCCCGGCTTGTAGCCAGCACGTTCGATTGCTTCAATAATTGTTTGAAGAGCTTCTTCATTTGAGCCAAGGTTTGGCGCGAAACCACCTTCGTCACCAACTGCTGTATTCAAGCCTTTTTCATGAAGAACTGCTTTCAAGTTATGGAAAATTTCTGTGCCCATACGAAGAGCTTCTTTGAATGTTGGTGCACCAACAGGCATGATCATGAATTCTTGAATGTCAACGTTGTTGTCCGCATGCTCGCCGCCGTTTACGATGTTCATCATTGGAACTGGAAGCTGCTTGCCGTTTACACCGCCAAGGTACTCATAAAGGTATACGCCATGGTAGTCAGCAGCTGCATGAGCAACGGCCATTGAAACACCAAGAATTGCGTTAGCGCCTAGTTTACCTTTGTTTTCTGTACCGTCAAGCTCAATCATCGCTTTATCGATGCCGATTTGGTCTGTTACTACAAAGCTACCTACGATTTCAGGAGCGATTACTTCATTTACATTTTTAACAGCTTGTTCTACACCTTTGCCAAGGTAACGGCCTTTATCTCCATCACGAAGCTCAACTGCTTCGTATTCCCCAGTTGAAGCACCAGATGGAACAAGCGCGCGTCCGAAAGCGCCAGATTCAGTGTAAACTTCTACTTCGATTGTTGGATTTCCGCGTGAATCAAGTACTTCGCGTGCATAAATGTCTGTAATTACTGGCATTTTTAGTCTCTCCCTTATTTTTCGATTAGTGTTTTCCCAGTCATTTCAACTGGCTGTTCAACTTCTAACAGATCAAGCATTGTTGGCGCTAAATCGCCTAAAATTCCGCCGTCCCGCAATGTGATGTTTTCTTTTGTCACAATAACCGGCACAGGGTTTGTTGTATGGGCAGTCATCGGGTTGCCTTCAAGTGTTGTCACTTCATCGGCGTTCCCATGGTCAGCAGTGATAATTGCTGTACCGCCTTTTGCTAAAATCAAGTCTACCACCCGGCCAAGGCATTCATCAACTGTTTCGATTGCTTTAATTGTTGGCTGAAGCATACCCGAGTGTCCAACCATATCCGGATTGGCATAGTTTAAAATAATTGCGTCTTGCTTATCGCCTTCAATTTCCGCAAGCAACGCGTCCGTCACTTCATATGCGCTCATTTCAGGCTTCAAATCATATGTTGCTACTTTTGGCGAGTTTACCAAAATGCGTTTTTCTCCAGGAAATTCCCCTTCACGGCCGCCGCTCATAAAAAACGTAACGTGTGGATATTTTTCCGTTTCCGCAATGCGGAGCTGGCGGAGGTTGTTTTTCGACAACACTTCTCCGACAGTATTTGACAAATCTGTTTTATCATACGCAATTTCACCTTTTACAACTTCCGCATAAGGTGTCATGCAAACGAAAAACAAATCTTTCGGACGGAATTCGCCTCGGTCAAACCCCATAAAGTCTTCGTT
>JAPSKG010000208.1 GCA_031177795.1 Domibacillus sp. | reverse complement strand
AGCGGCTGAAGCAAAATAATTTGCCAGGGCTCGTCTGAAACACCCATAACCAGCCAGCGTATCCCATATAAAGCAGCCGCTGCTATTACAAATGTCATGTCTTTTTTAAAAAAACGCATCCAATAAGCGCTTAATAAAAAAACAGCTGCTTCGGCTGCAACACCAGCAAACCAGGCTAATCCAATTTGTGATTCACTGCCGCCAAGCTCTGCAATGTAAAGGCCAATAAATGTATCATTCGCCCTGTGCGTAATGGTGACCAGCATGATAATCAGTAAAAACCATAAAAAACGCGGCCGGCTAATTACCCTGGCAGCTTTTTTTAAATTAATTGCTTTGGATGTCGCAGGAACATCTTTAATTTTTTGAATAATGATAAACGTCAGAACTGAATAAGTTAAAACCAGGTAAAACAAATAATCGAGCCCAATCCATGCCAGGACTACCCCACCCGCCAGAGACGTAGCCGCAAAACCGACTGACCCCCACATGCGAATTTGCCCAAATTGCGTTCCGTACATTACTGCGGTTTTTTGAGCCAGGCTGTCACCCAGTGCACCAACTGGCGACATAAAAGAAAAAAAGATGCCTGCAATAACAAGTAAAAGCCAGAAAGACTCGGCTTGAAATAAAAAGAAACTCGTCATAATGATAGCGGCTGTACAAATCATGACCATTCGTTTAACTGTTTTATACTTGTCGCTCATATACCCCCAGAACGGCTGTGAAAAAAGAGCTGTAAAAGGACCAATGGCCATTAGCCAGCCGATTTCAGAGGCAGACAATCCTTTTCCCTGGAAATACGATGGTAAAAACGTCGCCGTTACCGCAGCAGCCGAGTGGAAAAAAAACAAAAACATGCTTAAATAAAGCACCGGCTGTTTTTTCATTGTTAAAACCCTCCAACTAAGAAAAGCAGGAAGGATTACTCACTTCCTGCTTCATAAAAATTCAATTATGGGCGAATGCGCACTTCAGATGTTGCATCAAAGAAGTGGGCTTTGTTCATGTCAAATGCAAGCTGCAGTTTTTCTCCAGCCGTGATATCAAGGCGAGAATCCAGGCGTGCAACAAAGTTTTGGCCATCAATATCCGAGTAAACCATAATTTCAGCACCTAAAAGCTCTGAAACAGAAACCGTTGCATCAAACGCTGCATTTTGAGATGCTTCGATGAAAATCAATTCATCATGAATATCTTCCGGACGCACACCCAGGATGATCGACTTGCCGACATAGCCTTGTTCACGAAGATAACGCATTTTTCCTTCCGGTACATAAAGAGATTTTGTTCCGATCTTCACAAATCCTTCACCAAGTTCACCGTTAAAGAAGTTCATTGGCGGAGATCCAATAAAGCCTGCCACAAACACGTTTTCCGGATTTTCATATACTTCTTTCGGTGAACCGATTTGCATAATCTTTCCGGCTTTCATAACAACAATTCTTGTTGCCATCGTTAACGCTTCTGTTTGATCATGTGTTACGTAAATTGTTGTTGTTTGAAGGCGCTGATGCAGTTTAATAATCTCAGAACGCATTTGTACACGCAGCTTTGCATCCAGGTTGGAAAGCGGCTCATCCATTAAGAAAACTTTTGCATCACGGACAATCGCACGCCCAAGTGCAACACGCTGGCGCTGACCACCGGACAAAGCTTTTGGCTTACGTTTCAAGTAATCTGTTAATCCAAGAATCTGCGCTGCATTTTCTACGCGCTGCTGAATTTCTTCTTTTGGCATTTTACGAAGCTTTAAGCCAAACGCCATATTATCATATACTGTCATATGCGGGTAAAGAGCGTAGTTCTGGAACACCATTGCGATATCGCGGTCTTTTGGCGCTACGTCATTTACACGGCGGTCATCAATATAAAAGTCGCCTTTTGAAATTTCTTCAAGGCCCGCAATCATTCGAAGGGTTGTTGATTTCCCGCAGCCAGACGGCCCAACAAAAACGATAAACTCTTTATCTTGAATATGAAGGTTGAAATCTTCAACCGCTGTTACATCGCCATCATAAATTTTATAAATATTGTTTAATTGAAGTTCTGCCATTTTTTATTCCTCCTGTAACCGTTTTCTTATTTTAATTGTATACGCTTGCAAAACAAATAAAAATGGGCAACGTGCACAAAAATCAACAAACCTGTTTGTGCACATTGCCTTTATTGTTTTTGGCTGCTCATCAAGCAAATCATGTATACCAGCAGCCCTCCTTCATAAGCCCGTACATCAATTCCAGTACGGTCAACAAACTTGTCAATCCGGTATTGAAGACTGTTCCGGTGTAAATGAAGCTGTTTTGCTGTCTGGCTTGCATTCAAGTTGTTTTCAATAAATAACTGCATGGTTTTCCGTAAATCCTCATCTTCTTCAAATAGTTTTTTTTCTTCTGCAAACAACTTTTCTAGTTCTGGGCCGCTCTCTGCCAAAAACAAGTGCGGAACAACCATTTCTACAGTTGTTGCCCGATGTTCCGGAATGAAAAGAGCTGCTTTTCGAGCAAGTTCTTTTTCTTTTTTATATACATCCCGCAATTCATCAACTGCTTCAGTAAACCGGCCCATAAACAAACGGCCCGTTATATAAAAATCGCCTGCCAGCACATCTAAAAAAGTTAATGCATCTTTTTTCTGAATGGGATAGTCCGATTCTTGTTCAATTAATAAACATTCTTTTTCGGCCATCCAGACAACTAAGATTGCATGGTCAAAAAACGTGTCGGCCGCTTCAAAAAAGCCAGCGTGATCATTTTCAGAAAGCGTCACATAAATAAACCGGACACGGCTTGCTTTCACTTCCGGACAATCCGTTCCTTTAATAAAAAAATCTCGCCAGGCCTGCTCTGCTAAAGAAAGCTGGGTCATTTCTTTTTCCCGTTCAACCGGCACATAAAAATGGGAAAGCAGCTGTTGTTCTTTTTCAGAAACATCTTCTTTTGGAATGGAAATATATTTGTTTTGTGTTTGATCATAGTAATGAACATAATTTTCTTTTTGTTCAAGCGTGCTTGAGACAAAAGCCCGTTTATAAATTTCTTGCATGCTTTTCATATAACCGCTCCTTTTCAAACAGCGAAAGCCACCTGTTTATAACAGGTGACTTTTCGTATTCTTACTTATTAGTTTTGCGGTTTCCGGTTAATTCGTCAAGTTATATAGCAGCAATAGGGCTTGTTTTTTGTGATTCCAGTTGAATAATTTTTCTTGTTTGCTGAGATTCCAAAGCTGCCAAAATAATTTCAAGCGATTTAAGTCCTTCTTCGCCTGTAATAAGCGGCTGTTTATCTTCAAGGATACAGCCCACAAAATGATCGATCACGTGGGTTGTGGTCTGGCCGCCTTCTTCATTTGTTTGGATTTTATCGAGCTTATGATAAACCGTGTTGCCATTCCGGTATTCTTCTATTAATGAATATTCCGGATTTGCTTCCAAGCGGAGCACTCCATTTTCCCCATAAATAATTGTGGAATTATCACCGCCTGTTACGTACGACCAGCTTGCCGCCAGGGTGCCGATTAACCCTGATTCTGTGCGTAAAATGCAAAGAGCATTGTCGTCAACCTCTGTGTTTTGCTTGGCACTTGTTTCAATAAATGCACCAACCTCTGCAAACTCTCCGAACAAGTAACGCATTAAATCGGCTTTATGAACGCCAAGGTCTCCCATTGCACCAATAAAAGCTTGCTCTTTATTGAAAAACCAGCTATCGGCGCCATCAATACTCCATGCTTCCGGCCCTGGATGGCCAAAAGTTGTTTTAAAGCTGAAAATCTTTCCAAGCTTGCCGCTGTCTAAAATTTCTTTTGCTTTTTGATGTGAAGAAACAAAACGCTGGTTATGGGCAATCATCAGCTTTTTGCCATTTTCTTTTGCTGCGGCAATCATCGCTTCTCCTTCTTCTCTAGAAGTAGCCATTGGTTTTTCACATAACACGTGCTTGCCTGCGTTAAGAGCATCAATCGATACAGGAGCATGCAAATAGTTTGGGAGACAGACGCTGATCGCATCTATTTCTTCTATTTTTAATAGTTCCTTGTAATCTGTAAACGCTTGTATGCCATATTGGTCTGCTGTTTCCTTTGCACGCTCTTCTAAAATATCACATACGGCAATGATTTCTACTTGTTCATTTGCTTTG
>JAPSKG010000207.1 GCA_031177795.1 Domibacillus sp. | reverse complement strand
TGAAGATGACCATGTTCCTACATGGGTTAATCCAACAAAATAAAAGACCTCAACCATAACCAGCTACTTTTCTACGGCTTTTTTGCTTTCTCGAAGAAAAACCCCCTGTTTTTTTAAAAACCAGGGGGTTCTTTTCATGGAAAAAGCTTATTAAAGCCATTTTTTCAGCAATCACTTGAGGCATTTGCTTAAAAGATAAAACGATCTATTCTAATGCTCGTTTTTTAAGTACTTACTTTAAGAAAACAAGGGTTGAGCTTAGTTCACGCAAATGATGCTGGTCTGCCCATAAAACAAAGTAATTGTAAGTGCTGTTGTTTAACTGAATTGGTTTTGGATACCGGACAATTAAAGCGGCCTGGTTTTTCATTTCAGGAGGCTGGTCTTCTGACGGAAAAATAAAGCAGGCTTCTTGATGCTGGATTTGTGTTTGTGTAATACGAGGTGCAGAGCCATACGGAAGTAGCTGGTGGAAGGCTTCATCATGGCAAACGCCATGAATATCTTTTTCGGAAAACAATGCTGAAACTTGAAAAAAACCATCTGGCCCTTCAAATCTTTCTTCTGTTACTCTTTCCCAATTCCCAGGGAACTGGAACTGGACTTGATAATCAGGGCTGGTATACGTTTTTTTCATTGGGAAAACCGGCGCTGGCGACCATTGCAGCGATCTAATGGCCGCTCCTTTTACTAAACGGATTGGCACGGGATGCAGCACATCAAACAGCCAAATTTCGCTGGCCGCTCCCTGGTTATAGCAGCCTGAAAGAAAAGCTAGTTTCCTGTTGTCTGGCGACCAGGTAACCGGACTCGCAAAGCAGCTGGACAAAGCTTTTGTCTGATCTTTTTCTCCCCGTTTTCCTGCTGTCCGAATCAAGGAAAAATAATCAGCTTCTTCAAAAGCAGTGGCACTATAAGCAATGGTGGAGGAATTAGGAGACCATACGGGAAAATAGTTTTTGCCAAGCGGGCCGCCTTTTACTTCAAATACGTTTCCCGTAGCTATTTCTACTGTGTAAATAAGAGAGATACTAACACCTGGAGTGGTATAAAGAACAAACAAATTATCAGGGGAAAGACGAACGTGGTTTAAAAGCCCCCCGGTGTTTTTTGTAATTTGCTGCTTGCGCGTTCCGTCCGTGCGCATCCGGTAAAGCTGGCTGATTCCTGCCGGATCCGGCGCTTGGAAAAGGAGTTCTGTCCCGCTTGCAAACCACTGGACATCCGTTACGCCATGCTGGGTGATTTTCTGGAGGCGTTGTGATAAAAGGTCATACAAAATAATTTCATTTTGTTTTGCGTAAGCAAATTTCCGGCTGTCCGGCGACCAGCTGATGTAATGACCTGCCTCTTCTGAAAACTGGTCAATACGGACAATAGTACCTCTGGTTAATTGAATCACATATAAAATATTGTTTTTTCCCACAAAAGCAATGTTCCGGCTGTCCGGCGACCAAAAAGGCACGGAAAATGCTGCCCCCAACCCGTCAGTGATTTGTTTATTCAAGCCGGTAGCCGGGTTGTATAACCAGATATCATCCGTTCCTCCAGCATTTGAGGTATAAGCAATAAATCCCTGACCTCCGGGAGGGACATAAGGAATAAGCAGCTTCATTCCCGGGAAAAGGGCATAAGACAAAAGGCCGTTTATCTGCCGGATCCATTCAGGATTGCTGCGCCCATTTGTTGTGACGTTAAAACGCTTGCCGATTTGAAACAGTGTGTCTCCCGGTTGAACAACATAATAAGAAAGGCCACGGGGAACATTCAACAGCTGGCCGGCTTGAAGCATGTATGGCGGAGAAAGCCGGTTTGCTTTAATAATTGCAGATTGCGGAACACCGTAAAATTGAGAAATGGCATAAACCGTGTCTCCTTTTTTGATGCGGATCCTATCAACCCCTGGCGGAATGGAAAGCTGCTGGCCATCATAAATGGTGTACGGTTTTTTCAAGTTGTTGGCTGCAATGAGAGACTCAACGGGCAGCTGCCATCGCTCTGCAATTTGGTAAAGTGTATCTCCGGGACGGACTGTATAAAAAAATTGCATGTTTACCCCTCCAATATCCGTTTTTCATTCAAGAGGAGAAAATGTTTTTACCGCCAATCGTTACTATAGCCTATCCCGTGAACAAGCAGAACGTGCATGTCCGTCTTTATTTCAAGCTTTCTGCAGCAAAAATCCCTTTTTTGCGGCTGGATGCACAGTCAAAAAACTCACATCCATTCCGTTACCAACTTCACGATAATCGGTCCCATTAACACAATAAATAACGTCGGGAAAATAAACAAAATCATGGGAAACATCATTTTTATCGGAGCTTTCATTGCTTGCTCTTTTACTTCCTGCCTTCTTTGTTCCCTGATTCTGGTCGTTTGCGCACGCAGCACTTTCGACATGCCAATCCCCATTTGATCTGCTTGAATCAAGGCGTTAATGACACTTTTAAATTGTTCAGAGGGAACTCTGTTAGCCAGTAAATGAAACGCTTCTTTTTTAGAGGTGCCCAGCCGTATGTCTTCAAGCGTTTTTAAAAACTCTTCCGGCAAAGGGCCTTTCATTTGTTTGGCCACTTTGTTTAATGCGCCATCGAGACCCAGTCCAGCTTCAATCGACACATTGACCATGTCAAAAAAATCCGGCATCATTTTTTGTATTTGGAGCATTCTTTGTTTTTTCTTTGATTTTAAATAAACCAAAGGATACATATGGCCAAACATACCCGCTATTCCACTAATGATCAAAGCTTGCAGTGTTTTGTCTGTTTGCGGCAAAAAAACGATTAAGATAAACAGCGTAAAAAAAATGCCTAATAGCAGTTGATACATTTTAAAATCTATTGGCGTTAAATTGAAAGGATTTCCCGCTTCAGTTAACAACGTTTTTAACATGTCTTCTTTTTGCTTGCTTAGCTTTTTGGCCAGCAGGCGGCGGAGTTTTTCTTTTAAAAAGTTGAACAATTGGCTGTTTTTCTTTTTTCGTGTTTTAGGCTCATCATGCGTTTCTTTTTCTGGCATAGAAGCGGAAATTAAACTTTCAATTCTTTTTTCCATTTCTATTTTGTTTTGAAATATGCGATAAAACAACCCGTAAAACACAACCGAAAATGTACTTGCCATAAGTAAAACCAGAACAAAACTTAACATGGTTACACCTCTACATTTACAATTTTCCTGATGATTACCCACCCGATGCTTCCGGAAACGGCGCCCATCACTAGCATCGCGATCCCCAATGGATGCTGCAGCAATGGAGAAAAATATTCAGGATTCATCACCTTTAACAAAAGTCCCAATCCAACGGGAAGCAATGAAATAACCCAGGCAGACATTTTCCCTTGCGAGGTTAAAGCGTTTAATTCTTCTTTCATTTTAATTCTTTCCGTGATCGTTATCTGCATGTTTTCCAGCAATTCAGCCAGGTTGCCGCCGGTCGAACGCTGAATTAACAGCGCCGTAACAACCATTTCCAGGTCTTTGTTTGGAAATCGTTTTAACATATTTTGAAAAGCCTCTTCCATCGAAACACCCAGATTAATTTGTTTAACCGTGTTGACAAATTCCATGCCGAGCGGGTCAGGAATTTCTTTGCCGACCAGCTGCATTGCTTGAATAAAACTAAAACCCGCTTTCATAGCAGTTGCCATAGTACCAAGCGCTTGAGGCAGCTGTGCCGCTCCTTTTGCTATGCGCTCTTTTTTCTTTTTTTGCACATAAACAACAGGGAGGAAGAATCCTAAAAGAGCCAGAATAATCGTAACCAAAACACTTTGTTCAAAAATCACGCCCAGCAAAACACCAACGAACAGCAAACCAAAACGCACTGCAAAAAATTCTTCCGGTTTCCAGTGAAAACCTGACTCTACTAATTTGCTATTCCACTTTAAAACAAACCTTTTATTTTTCAAGAAAGTAAATAACCATACAAAATTTTCATTTGGCCGTTTACTTTTTCTTTTTTCATTTTTTTTATTTTCGCTTATTTCAGAAACACTGGGCAAAAACTTTTTTATTCTCGTTTCATACGGATTTTTTCTTTTTATAAGGATCGTTCCCAAAATCACATAGAAACAAGTGGAAAATAAAATTAACCCAATTAGCAGCATGTTCACAGCTCCTCTTGAAACCACTGAGCAGGAATGTCGATTCCGTAATGTTCCATTTTC
>JAPSKG010000206.1 GCA_031177795.1 Domibacillus sp. | reverse complement strand
AGGAGCGGCTAACCGAAAAGAAAGCATAACAGCAAAACCAAGAAAAAAACTGGCAAGCAAAGCTTTAACGATATATTGTCCTGGACTGTGTTTTAAGAGGTCTGCTTTGTTAACTGCCATTGAGTTAACTTTTTCAAATGATTCTGGGTTCAACACGATCACTCACTTTTCTCATTGATGTATAAATAAAATGTGCAACGTTTATTATAATGGATTTTTCAAGAATGTCCCCGTAAAAATTGTTACAACTTTTCATATGATTTGTAGCCAGCTCACATTTTTCCTGTAAAGATTACAAGATCGGAAAAAGCCATGGCAAAACAAGCGAGGTGAAAATAGCAGAAAGGCCCATAGCAGCACTTGACACCGCTCCTTGAATTGGTCCTTCCAGTACAGCCTGGCTTGTTCCGATCCCATGTGAAACGGTTCCGATGCTTAATCCTCTTGAAAACGGATCAGTGATCTTAAAAAGCGTTAAAACAAAGGGGCCAAACACAGCGCCAAAAATCCCCGCCATTATAACAAAAGCAACTGCAATAGCAGGATCTCCACCGACAATTACCGCTGCTTCCATAGCCACCGGTGTTGTAATCGCTTTTACAGCAGCAGAAGCCTGTATTGTTTCAGAAAGCCCAAATGCGGATGCAATCCAGACGGCAGAAGCAATGGTGGACAGCGTTCCAACTACTAAGCCGGCAACAGCCGGAAAAAACCGTTCCTTTAATACATTCCAGTTTTGATAAAGCGGAACAGCAAGCGAAACAGTGGCCGGCCCAAGCAAAAAAGTCATTATTTCTTTTGCGGGTATGTAATCTCGATAAGGAATGTTTGCTGTGCTCAACAAAGCTATCAGCAAAACAGTTGAAGTAAGAACAGGCGTTGTAAGCGGTATAGGAAACCGCCTGGCCAACATTCGCGAAAGAAAATATGCTCCTATCGTAGCAGCTACGAAAAAAGCTGTCATTTACGGAACCTCCTTTTTTGCGATAAACAATCAGAAATCCCGGCTGTTACCGCTAAACCAATTAAGGAACTGCCGGCAATCATAACAGTGAACGCCAAGCCATTTGATTGAAACAGTTTTCCATAACTCATGAGGCTGACGGCAATCGGAATAAAAAAGAAGCCTAAATGCTTTGTTAAGAAAAGAGCCCCTTTTTCAACAAACCGGATTTGCACCAGGCCTTTAGAAAACAAAAAAAGCAGCATGGCCATCCCAAGTACAGTGGCGGGAACCGGCAAGTGAAAAAAAGAAACCAAAAACACTGACAGCTGATAAACAGCTGTTAAGCAAGTTATTTGTCCAATTAACATGATCCATTCTTTTTTCATGTGATTATGTTCGCTGTAAAAGCGCCTTTCATTTTCACTTCACCCAGCTTGTTTTCAACTGTTAAACTTCCTTTTCCTTCGGCTTTGTTTATCCAGAACCCTTTTACCAAAAGCGGCTCGCCGGGAAAAGTCATTGCTTGAAAACGCGCTTCATATGAAACTAGTTCGAATGCATTTTCTCCCCATTGACGCAAAGCCCAACTTCCTAACGCCATAACGAGCATTCCATGCGCAATGCAATTTGGCAAGCCTGCTTTTTGAGCTGCCTGTAAATCAATGTGAATGGGATTATAGTCCCCTGAGACCCTGGCGTAATGATTGATCTGGTCCTGGGTGATTGTCCACTCAAGCAAATTAAACATGGCGCCCTCCTTTTTGTTCAATGATCGTCGATCTTGAAACAAGAACCAGCTCGCCATCGCGTTTATATTCTGTTTTTAGCTTTGCGAATGTCATGCCTTTTTTTTCTGTTTTGCTAATTAATGAAACTGTTGCGTCAATGGTTTCACCTACTGTAAAGGGTTTTATGTATTCATAAGACTGGGAGCCGTGAAGCACAAAAGAAGAATCAAAAAAAAGCAGTTCAGCCAGTTTAAAAAAAGACAAACCGCCGCAAAAATCCATTACAGTTGAAAATGTTGGAGGGATTTTTTTGCAGGACTGTCTTTCAAAAACAGCTTCCTGGAACGCATAAAGCTCTTTTTTTTCTATTGTATAAGAATAGTTATATAGCTCTATTTTTTCTTTCATTTCTACACCCTTTCATTTTTTTTCTAATTTTATCATAGCAATAAAAAAGGGAGGAGGTAACCCATCACTTTTTATCAGCTTTCATTATTAATAGGTTAACAATTGAACTTTAGCTGTTCGTTGTTTTCATAGAAAAAAAGGAGTATACTTTTTTTGTTGATAGGAACTTGCCTGTAAGCAGGCACAGGAGGAAGCAAATTTTGAAAAAACCATTAGCGGCCGCGCTCGCTTTATTGCCTGTAGTTTTGTTAGCAGGCTGCCAGAGTGCTCAAACAGAAGGATATTTTTTTCATGATTATTTAGTCAGCCCATTTGTCAGGTTGATTCACTGGCTTGGGGAAATGCTGGGAAGTTACGGTTTGGCAATCATTGTTATTACTGTTATCGTTCGTCTTATTTTACTGCCTCTTATGCTTGATTCCATGAAAAAGCAGGCGTCAATGCGCAAAAAAATGGACACTGTTAAGCCGCAGATGACTGATATTCAAAACCGTCTTAAAGCAGCAAAAAATCAGGAAGATCAGCGGAAAATTCAAATGGAAATGATGAATTTATATAAAGAAAACGGCATTAACCCGATGGCGATGGGTTGTTTGCCCATGCTGCTTCAAATGCCTGTCTGGATGGGGCTTTATTATGCCATTACGATCTCTGAAGACATTAAAACACATGAGTTTTTATGGTTCCAGCTTGGACAGCCGGACATTGCCATGGCAGTAATTGCCGGCATTATGTATTATGTTCAATTTAAAACGTCTATGTATACAATGCCTGTGGAACAACAACAGCAAATGAAATTTATCGGCTTGCTGTCCCCGGCGATGATTTTAATTTTTTCAATTTCGGCCCCGGCTGCTCTTCCAATCTACTGGAGTGTCAGCGGATTAATTTTAATTTTTCAGTCGTGGCTTGGAAAAAAATATTTCCAAACAAACGCCAATACAGAAGAAGCCGCGCAATAACTTGCTTGCCCTCCTTTTACCAGGAGGGTTTTTTGTTGAGAAAATACGGAAATTCCGATACAGTCAAAATAGAAAAAGATTAAAAGAAAATGAAACCATTTACTTTTTTACTCGTATAAGAAAACAAGATAGCGCTCAAACTGTAGAGCGAAACGATAAATTGGAGTGGATGTAAAATGAGATACACCTTCTTTTGGTTTCGGCGGTCCGCTCTTTCATTTGCTGCGGCTTTGACCGCAGGAACTCCGTTTGACGGACTTACTGCATTCGCAGTTTGTTCAGCCGCCTTTGCCGCCGTTTTTATGTTTTATACCAATATCAGCAATATTCGCATCCGAAAAAAATACGGATTAACCCGGAAAGAATATTATTATATTTTAGACCAGCTTCAAGAAGCGAAAAGCAAGCTGTCACGTCTTCAGCATTTGTTTTTAAAAGTGAGAAGCTTAAGTTCTTTAAAGCAAATGATTGAATTAAACAGCTTGGTAAAACGAATTTATTCTGTGGTGAAAAAAGAGCCAAAACGATTTTATGAGATTGAGCCGTTTTTCTATTCACATCTTGATTCTGTCGTGGAACTTGCAGAAAAATCTGCGCTTCTTTCAAGCAAGAAAGTAAAAGGGCCTGATTTGAAAAAATCGCTTCTTGAAACAAAAGAAACGCTTGATGATTTATCGAAAACACTTGAATCTGATTTAAGGCAAGTTCTTGCGCGTGACATTGAGCACTTAACCATTGAACTTGATGTTGCTAAACACCATGTTCGCCGTCAGGAATTGCCAGTTGATTCAATAAAGGAAGGAGCAAAAAAAGATGAACAATCATTTTCATCCACAACAAGCACCCGTGTTGGGCGCAGAAAACGATAATTTAAATGATGCCCTATTAGATGATTTGCTTGCCGATCCTTTTGGGGACATGCCAGCTTCACCGGAAGCTTCCATCACGCCCTCAGCCCGTTCAAAGCGCCTGGTTGATGTGATTTCGCCTGAACACAGGCAAAAAGCTGAGCAGCTCGCGGCACAAATCGAAGCAGGTAACCAGCAAGCTGTTTTTTCTTTTGGAACAGCCGCTCAAGCAAAGCTGTCTGACTTTTCCCATCACATGCTTGATCATGTGCAACGTAAA
>JAPSKG010000010.1 GCA_031177795.1 Domibacillus sp. | reverse complement strand
TAAATACTTCAAGCATTTTGTGCTTTACAGAAGGTTGCATGCGCGGACCCACCTTTCTATTTCACTTTTTCGGTTTGCAACCTTTTGGGTTAGCACCGCTTTTTCTGCTTGCTCCAGGCACTCTTTAATCCAGGCGCCACGAGGCTTTTCAGCCCATTTTATTAAATCAGTTCCTGTAACATCCAGTTCTTGACGGCTTTTAATCGGCAGGGAGTGCCAGCGTTCCGCTACTTCATCCACAGAAAAAGTGGTTTCGTTTAAAACTGAGGCTACTTTAGCACTGTCTTTGGCAACATCCAATCCGGCTTCGTATAAAAGCACCTCATGCCAGCCTTCTTTTTGAAAACGCTTCAATGCATGGACACCCTTAGCAATCCGCTTTATTCGCTTTTGAGACATTCGCCACTTCCCCAAAAACTCCTTTACCTGATCGGGCTCAAACATAAAAGCTGTCAACAGCCACATCTGATCTTCAGACAATGAATTGATTGGAAAAGCTATTATTTCCTGAAGAACTTGTTTTTGCGCATAAAACCCTGGCAAATATGTAAACAGCCCTGTTTCAATTAACATAGCAAGAGCTTTCTTTTTTTCTGTGCCGGCAAATAATTTATCGATTTCATTTAATTTTCGCTCGACTGCGATATAGGAGAGAAGTTCGGCAAGCTCCTGCATCGCTTTTTTCGTTTCCAAATCAAGCTCAAATGAAAGCTGACTAATAAACCGGGCAGCCCTCATCATTCGAAGGGCATCTTCTGAAAAGCGTTCAGTTGCACTTCCTACGGTCCGTATTATTTTTTTTTTCAAATCTTCTTTTCCGTTAAACGGATCAATCAGCTTTCCATCCTCTGTCATTGCCATTGCATTAATGGTAAAATCACGGCGTTTCAAATCTTCATAAAGAGACCTGACAAACTTTACGCTGTCCGGCCTTCTGAAATCGCTGTATCCTGATTCTGTCCGGAACGTTGTTACCTCAAATCCACGCCCGCCAAGCAATACGAGGACCGTACCATGTTCAATACCCAAATCCACAGTATGAGTGAAAATTTGTTTTACTTCAAACGGCTCGGCGGATGTGGCAATGTCCACATCCGTAACCGGCCGCTGCAATAAAAAGTCCCGTACGGCTCCTCCTACAAAAACAGCTTCATAACCTGCTTTTTCAAGCTTCCTTAAAATGGGCAGAGCTTCTTGGAAAAAAGGATGATCAATCATTTTCGTTCTCCTTCAACAGCTTTTCATAGATGCGCTCGTACTGTCCGACAATGTCCGCTGAGTGAAATCGTGTTTGAACGGTTTCGATCGCTTTTTGTTTCATTTGTTCAAAAAGTGCTTCGTCCGTTAGCAAGCGAATGACAGCATCACTAATAGCCTCAATGTCACCGATTGGGCAAACAAATCCGTTTTTTCCGTCTTCAATTACTTCAGGTATGCCTCCTGCTTTTGTTCCTACACATGGCACACCACATGCCATTGCTTCTAAGGCCACCAGGCCAAAGCTTTCTTTTTCAGACAAAAGAAGCTTTACATCGCTAATCCCATACAGCTCTTCGACATTATCTTGCTTGCCGAGATATAAAACTTGCCCTTCAAGCCCAAGCGATTCTGCAAGGCGGCAAACAACCGTTTTTTCCGGGCCGTCCCCTACAAGCAAAAGCTTTGCCGGCATTTGTTCTAATACCCTTGCAAAAACTTTAATTACGTCTGTTACACGTTTTACAGCTCGGAAGTTGGAAACATGAATCATTACTTTTTCATTTTCCGCAATTCCAAATTCTTTTTTTAAATGAGACACCTGGTGAACCGGCCGGTACACACGCTCATCAATAAAGTTATAAACCGTTTCAATTGGTTTATCCGGCGTAATCATTTCTTTTGTTTGCTGAACAAGCGAATCGGAAACTGCTGTCACAGCATCTGATTGTTCAATTCCATATTTTATAGCCGATGTCATGGCAGCATCCGCACCAAGCACCGTGATATCTGTTCCATGAAGTGTTGTGACAATCTTTACATTCGATTTTGCCATTTGCTTTGCTAAAATGGCACAAACAGCATGAGGAATAGCGTAATGCACATGCAAAATATCAAGTTTTTCTCGCCTTATCACATCGGCCATTTTACTTGCCAGTGCAATATCATACGGTGCATATTGAAACACTGAATACTGGTTAACTTCCACTTGATGAAAAAAGATATTATGGTACATCCGGTTCAAGCGAAAAGGAACGGCAGATGTTATAAAGTGAATGTTATGTCCTTTTTCAGCGAGCAATTTTCCGAGTTCTGTTGCGACAACACCTGAGCCGCCAACTGTCGGATAACATGTAATGCCGATATTTAATCCCATTTGGTCTCTCCTGCCAATTACTCACTTTGTTCTTCTATAATACCATCAATTAAAACGCGGGCTGTTCCAAGATTTGTAGCAAGCGGAACTGCATAAACATCGCAAAGGCGCACAAGAGCTGTTACATCTGGCTCATGCGGCTGCGCAGTAAGAGGATCTCGGAAGAAAAAAACAAAGTCCATTTCGCCCCTTGCAATACGAGCGCCAATTTCCTGGTCTCCTCCAAGCGGGCCGGATTGAAAACGATGAACATCAAGGCCTGTTTTTTCCATAACTCGTGTTCCCGTTGTTCCAGTCGCAAACAAAGTATGTTTTCCAAAAATATCTTTGTGCTGTTCAACGAAATCTATTAAATCTTCTTTTTTCTTATCATGCGCAATAAGTGCAATATTCATTAAAATCCCCCGCTTAATCTAAAATATTTTCCAACCCGTATACAAGTGTTTTTGTTTTCATTACTGTTTCTACACACACTTTTACGCCAGACATAAAAGAAGCCCGATTATATGAATCGTGACGAATCGTAAGCGTTTCGCCGCCCGCTCCAAACAAAACTTGTTGATGGGCAATCAAACCTGGCAAGCGCACACTATGAATGTGCATTCCATTCATTTCTGCACCCCGTGCACCAGGAATAATTTCTTTTTCATCCGGGTGTCCCTGCTTTTTCGGCTGGCGAATTTCATTAATCATTTGCGCCGTTTTAACAGCTGTTCCAGACGGGGCATCCAGTTTTTGGTCATGGTGGAGTTCAATGATTTCTACATCATTAAAATATTTAGCTGCCATTTGAGAAAATTTCATCATCAGTACCGCACCGATCGCAAAATTTGGTGCAATAATGCAGCCCAGTTCTTTTGATTCAGCGAGCTCTTTTAGCTCTGCTAATTGTTCATCTGTAAATCCTGTTGTCCCGACTACCGGACGGATTCCATGTTCAAGCGCTGTTTTTGTATGTACATAACCATATTCAGGAGTTGTTAAATCAATTAACACATCAGCAGGCTGCTCGGTAAAGCAGTCCTGGGCATTTGTATAAATAGGTGCGTTGGAATCATCAAATCCAATATCACCAAGTGTTTGCCCGCCATGTTTCCGGTCTAATGCGGCAACCAATTCAAACTCAGGCGTCCCCATCACCATTTTTACTGCTTCTGTTCCCATCCGGCCTCGCGGACCTGCAATTATAACTCGGATACTGCTCATTTTTCTTCCTCCTCTATTCTTGTCCAGCGATTTTTGTCTCTAGTTTGAAATTTATTCATCACTCTGTCATGTGCAGTTTGCAAATCAATATTGAGTGAATTCGCTAAACAAATTGCCACAAACAAAACATCGCCTAGTTCTTCTTCAATTGTTTTTTCTTTTTCTGTTGCTTTTTTTGGTTTTTCACCGTAATAGTGATTTACTTCTCGGGCCAGCTCACCCACTTCTTCTGTGAGGCGTGCTATCATGGCCAGCGGACTAAAATATCCTTCTTTAAACTGCCCAATGTATTCATCCACTTCTTTTTGCATCTCACGCATTGATTTATCCATTTTCCCACCACTTTCTTTCTTCTTTATGTTACTAATTATATACGGGCGGTGCAATTTTTTCTTTTTAGCCGCCATACTAAACGAAAAAGGAGAATGTAATGAAAAACGGTGTGAAATTTAAAAATATTTTTTTTATTTTAATTGGGTCAGCTGTTTTTTCTTTTGGGCTTGTTCATTTTAACATGCAAAACAATTTGGCTGAAGGCGGTTTTACCGGGATTACACTTTTATTATACAGCTTGTTTGGAATAAACCCTTCATACTCTAACCTGGTTTTAAATATTCCACTTTTCTTTATTGGCTGGAAGCTGCTTGGCCGTGTCTCGTTTTACTATACATTAATTGGCACAATCAGCGTTTCAATTTTTTTATTTATTTTTCAACGCTACCAGCTTCAAATTCCACTGCATAATGATTTATTTTTGGCGGCCCTATTTGCGGGCGTGTTCATCGGCATCGGCTTAGGAATTACATTTCGTTACGGCGGCACAACAGGCGGAGTCGATATTATTGCACGACTTCTTCATAAATACCGGCAAACCAGCATGGGAAAAACAATGTTTTTATTTGACGCCTGTGTAATTATCGCTTCATTGGCAACTTATATTGACTACAGGGAAGCGATGTACACTCTTGTTGCTGTTTTTACGGGAGCACGTGTTATTGATTTTATGCAAGAAGGGGCTTATGCAGCAAGAGGTGCCATGATTATTTCTTCTTTTCACGAAGAGATTGCCGCCGAAATCAATAAACGCATGGACCGGGGTGTCACTATTTTAAAAGGTTATGGCTCCTTTACAAAACAAGAACGAGATGTTTTATATTGTGTGGTTGGAAAAAATGAAATTGTTCGGCTAAAAAACATTATTCATGCTGTTGATCCACATGCCTTTGTTTCCGTTACCGTTGTCCACGATGTTTTCGGCGAAGGATTTACACTTGATGAAAACAAACAACCCATCGAAAAATAAAAGAAAAAAACACCGGATAATCCCACCGGTGTTTTTTCTATTAATCTTCGCTTTGCAGCATGCCTGTGTACATTAACACTAAACGGACAAGCTCTAGAACGGCAACGGCTGCAGCTGCTACATAAGTCATTGCTGCCGCATTTAATACTTTCCGCGCTTCACGTTCTTCATTATTTCTGATAACGCCGGATGAAACAATTTGGTCCATCGCGCGGTTTGATGCATTAAACTCTACCGGCAAAGTGATAACCTGGAAAAGTACGCCAGCAGCCATTAAAATAATGCCCAGCAACAACATGTTTGACGCCGTAGTAAAAATCCCGATCATAATAAACACCCAAGATAAATTAGAGCTGATATTCGCGACAGGCACCAGTGCATGACGGAAGCGAAGAAAAGCATAGCCAACCTGATCCTGAATTGCATGCCCCACTTCATGAGCTGCCACCGCCGCACCGGCGATTGAATGCCCATGATAATTGTCCGGCGACAGGTGAACTGTTTTTGTAAGCGGATTGTAATGATCACTTAAAAAGCCCCGTGTCTCAACAACTTTCACATGGTGCAATCCGTTGTCATCAAGAATTCTCCGCGCTGTTTCTGCTCCGGTAATCCCAGTGGAAATAGGAACTTTTGAATATTTATTGTAGGTGCTTTTCACCTTAAACTGAGCCCATAACGGCAACAGGATGAGAAGTGCAAAATAGACGATCCATATCATATAAGTCCCTTACCTCCATCTAATCTAGCTTATTTTTCTTACTTCTATTGTACAAATAAGACCCCTTGGAGTCAAAGGTTATGCTTATGTTCTGGCTTTTCCTTTGATCCTTTGTATTTTTTTCTTCCTGTATAAAAAAGCGATGTTAAAATGACTCCGCCCGTTAAAGCTGTTACATGAATGAGTTGTTCTTTTTTTTCCGGCTTCATTTCTTCAGCGTTGCTGACCGGTACAAAAAAGAGAAGAAAGCTCCATATAAAAGCAATGACTTTTTCCATCTTCATCCCCCCATCTGCTTCCTCCAGTATATGCAGATGAATGGAAGAAAGATGCGTTTTATTCCCACTTCACACGATTTGGCCGAACACACATAAACCATGTAATAAAAACGGAAAAAACGCTTAGCCAAAAAGTAAAATAGCCAATTTCCTGAATATACAGATGCAGCTGGGAATAAACCGGATACTGCAGATAAACATAATCAATTATTTCATTATGAAGTGTCCATATAGCCGCAATAATCAAGTGAACCGTTGTTACACGGAATAAAGGAGAAAACAATAAACCTTGCAAAGCCATACCTAAATGCGAAGCAACCAGCATCCAGCCGAGCCAGGAAAGGTGGCCGGTTACAAAAAGAGTCAAAACGTTCATGACTACTGCCCATATTCCGTATTTAAAAAGCGTCATGACCGCAAGTGCCTGTACTAAACCCCATTGCCGGCCAAGCAAAAGACCGAATAAAGAAACAGTGAAAAATAAGCTTGCAGTCGGACTGTCCGGGACAAACGGCAAAAATATCAATTTTGTTTTTTCAAGCTGGGGCAGGTACCATACATATCCATAAATAGTGCCGAGCAAATTAACAAAAAACAAAATCCACATAAATGGACGCTGTAATAAAATAAAAGGTAACATTAAAAGGCCCTCCACAGAAAAAAGGACCGCCGAGCAAGTCGGACAGTCCTTTTTATTATTTTGCTTCCAGTGTAGAAATAAACTCGGATAGCTTAGCGAGATCTTCGTCATTTCCTTTATACTGCCCTGGAGGCATTGAACCCTTACCGTTTTTTGCAATATCAGCAACTTCTTCAGGAGTTAAACCAGTGCCAACAAGCGACGGTGCAGCTGGCCCACCGGCTAAAGTCTCACCATGACAGTTAATGCAGCCGTTTTCCTGGTAGATTTTGAACCCTTCAGAATTTGTGTCAATCGCTGCTTCTTCCACGATTTTCCCTTGGGCTTCTTTTGCTTTCCAGTCAACCGCGTCTACAGACTCCCATGTAAGGAAAATAACTGCAGCCAGAGAAAGCAGCATAAAGCCTGTTGCAAATGGACGGTCTAACGGGCGGCGTTTTGGCCCCCGGTCAATAAAAGGTGCAAGCAGCAAGCCGCCAAAGGCAAGGCCTGGAATAATAAACGCACCGATAACATTGTATGGACCTGACGCATATGAATATTTTAATAATTGATACAAAAATAAGAAATACCAGTCAGGCAATGGCAAATAGCCTGTATCCGTCGGGTCTGCCACACGCTCAAGCGGCGATGGATGGGCAATCGTTAAACAAAGATAACCGACAAGGAATACGGATCCAACCATCCATTCCTTTAATAGGAAGTTTGGCCAGAAAGCTTCCGTTTTGCCAGGGTATTCCGAATAGTCTTTTGGAATATTTGATTTTCGTTCCGCCGGAATACGTGAATCACCGACGAACTTCATCCCTTTTCCACGATGCATTGCGTCCCCCTCCTTCTAATCAAAATAACGTTCAAGCCTGTTTTACAATGGGCCTGAAATACCTTGCTTGCGAATCATAATAAAATGGGCGCCCATTAAGCCAAGCAAAGCAGCCGGAAGGAAGAAAACATGAATCGCAAAGAAACGAGTCAGTGTTTGTGCCCCAACAATATCTGGATGACCAGCAAGCAATATTTTTAGCTGTTGACCGATTAGCGGTGTAGAAGCCGCAATTTCGATCCCTACCTTTGTCGCAAAAAGTGCTTTCATATCCCAAGGCAAAAGATAGCCTGTGAATCCAAGGCCGAGCATTACAAAGAAAATAAGAACGCCCACTACCCAGTTTAATTCACGCGGTTTCTTGTAAGCTCCCTGGAAGAAAACCCGCAGTGTATGTAAGAACATCATAACAATAACAAGGCTCGCACCCCAATGATGCATTCCCCGTACAATAACGCCAAATGCCACTTCGTTTTGCAAGTAATAAACTGATTCCCATGCATTTTTAATATCTGGGACATAGTACATTGTCAGGAACATTCCGGACAAAATCTGGATAACCGTGACAAAAAACGTCAGGCCGCCAAAACAATATACAAACGCCGAAAAATGATGGGCCGGGTTTACGTGCTCAGGCACTTCATGGTCTGCAATATCGCGCCACATTGGCGTAATATCGAGACGTTCATCAACCCAGTCATAAATTTTGTTGAGCATGTATTACGCCTCCTTTACACGTTGTTAGCCTCCGGTTTACCGAGTTGCAGCAAGCCGTCTTTTTCAGCTGTTGGATAAATATCAAGCGGTTTAAGCGGTGGTGTGCCTGGAACGTTTTTCCCGCTCTTTTCATATAAACCATTGTGGCAAGGACAGAAAAACTTGTCTTCATGGCCACTTCCTTCCCAGCTGACTGTACAGCCAAGATGTTTACATACCGGTGACAAAGCAACAATTTCGCCTTTATCGTTTTTGTATACCCAGGCTGTGTTTGTTACTTCAGATGTGTACCATGCATCTTTTTGCTCATAAGAAAAGTCGACGCGAACAGGAGTGCTTGTTAGTTCAGACACTTTTTGCTGTGTTGGATGAAAATCGCCGGCTGCTTCTCCTTTTAATACAGGGTCTACAGCAAAACGAACCATCGGCATCAGCATACCCGCTGCCATGAAACCGCCTACACCAGTGAGCGTGTAGTTTAAAAATTGGCGTCTTGATACAGGTTGTTTACTCATTTTTTTCCCCCCTCTATACAATAAGCTTGTCCGCAATGGACCGTGTATGAGCATAAACATAAACTAGGACACTATTATGATAATTCATCCAGCAAAGGAGGTCAATAACATCCGGAATGAAAACGGATTTTTGATTGTGACGATTTTCCGAATTATAGCGCTTTCTCCTGCCATTTCTGTACAATGATATTGACAATTTGCTTGGCCTGGTTTTCAATAAGTGAATATTTTAAACCTTCATCCATTGCTCCAAGTGGAATAGACGGAACCCAAATGACTGAAGCGCCAATTTCAGCATCACGCCCATTCCAAAAACTGTCCGATGTAAAAAAGAAAATATGTTTAAATCCTGCTTTTTGCAGTTTGGCAGCCCATTCGGCTGCATCGGCTAGTTTGGAATCTCGTCCAGAAAAATACGAATGCGGCGGAGTTACTAGCATTCTTCCTTTAAACTGTTTTTCAAGAAAAGCAATAAGCAGCTGAATAAACTCATACTGCTCTGCAGACTGAATCATTGCCGTTTCAAAATCAACGGATACGAAAGGCACCACTGCTGTATCTATGTATTCTTTTTGCTGCGTAAACAATGCCGCATCTTTTCCATTCCAATTCATTTTCATCACCCCACCTTATCATACACATGTTCATTTCTTCCTGCAAACAGCGGAAAAACAATAACGCAAAAAGCGCCTGATCACTGATCAGACGCTTCTATATATTTGTTTAATTGGTTTAATTGTTCTGTCAAATGCATAAATGCTTTTTTATCACCCTGATCAAGTGCTTCGTCTATTTTTTCAGTGAGCCTGTCGCGCTGAAATTCATAAACACTCCATTTTAAAAATTGCTCAGCCAGCTCTTTTTCTTTTTCGGTTAATCTTATTCGTTTTGGCATAAACGGGTTTTCTACACGAACGGCAGCGTATTGATGAGATTGCTGGGCACCTTTAAATTTTAATTCAATAAATATATCTTCATCTTTATTTAAACGAATATCGTGAAATGACTTTTCCGCATCTGTTGTCATAATATTATCTTTAAAAAACCGGAACGGAGCACTGTCTACACAATGAGAAGACATGATCATGCCGCGGGGACAGTACTGCGCATCATCTACAAAATGAACGTTTTCCATTAGCTGGTCGTGACTCATTAAGTAATTCAAAATCCAGACAGATTCTCTTCTCTTCAGCTGATAATGGTTTAAAAACCAGCGGATAAAGTCCTTTTTTTCATGAACGGAAACCGGGGCAGCCATCATCATCACTCCTCTGTCTTATTAATATACATCTATTTTTAATCGTTCAACAAGCTCTGTCCATTCGTCATTTAACGGCTCTGCTGCTGCCAGCTTTTCAAATAAACGTAGCGCTTCTTCCCGTTTTCCTTCCTCAAGAAGAAAATAACCGTATCCTTCTAAAAACTCGGTGTTTTCTTTTAAAACCGGATACAGATATTCAAATAACTCTGCTGCTTCATCGTATTCTTCAAGTTTCTCAGCTGCGCGAGCTGCGTCCCACAACAAAAGTGGTTCAGCACTTCCTGCCTCGCGAAACACTGATGCAATCTCCATAACACCGTTATAATCTTCTTTTTTCATTAACAGCGCATTTAAAGCCAGTGCCGCTTCTGTATACTCGGGGTCAAGTGCCAGCGATTGGCGCAAGTGTGCCTCTCCTTCTTCTTCAAGCCCTTTTTTCAAAGCAAGCTTTCCTGCAATTAAATACAGCTCTTTTTGGTAGGCATCCCGTGCAATGCCGGACCGGGCTGCTTCAAGTGCTGACTCAATTTCTTCTTCCATTTCATAAGCACGAGCAAGATAAAAATAGACTGAATGAAAATCGGGATCAAGTTCTGCCGCTTCCGCTAATTTCCGTGCTGCTGTTTTAAATTGCCCTGCTTGGAAAGCTGTAAACCCGTGCATAAATAAAGTATCGGCATCCACTTTTTGATCCAGTGCTTTTTCAAAATAAGGCAGGCTGTCTTCAAATGCTCCACCGGCACTATATGCTTCCGCCAGCCTTTTATGAATGGAAACTCCTGCAATATCTGTTATACCTGCCGCTTCTAATTCTTTATACTGTCGTACAGCCTCCAAAAACTTTCCTTCTTCTAAATACAGCTCACCAAGCGCCAATTTAATAATAGGCTCATCCGGTTCAACCTGCTGTGCTTTCAACAACTTTTGTTCGCTTACTTCGTAAAGCCCCTGCATCTGATATAAATCTGCCAGAACAAGAAGAGACCTTGCATAAAAAGGATCGGTATCATCAATTTCATCTAAAATCAGCATGGCTTCTTCTTCTTGATCCATTTCAACAAGCGTTTCTGCCAAAAGCAGTGAAAGTTCTCCTTCTCCTGGAAATGATTCCAGCAGTAATTCAAACAATTGGCGTGCTTCATCTAAAAAACCAAGCTGGAGCAATTGTTCGCCCAGCATAAATTGTTCTTCTGCATCTCCAGAGGCGAGCACCTTTTCATAAAGAGCAGACGCACTCGCCATATCTCCCTGATCAAGGTGTGCGATCATTTTTTCCGCATTGTTCATTTTTACCGCCTCTTCTTTCATTTAACTTCTTTTCTGATTACTTAATTTTAATCAAAATTGGTCAGCACGGCAACTTTTCCGCTTGTATTGAGTATTCTACTTTCCTTTTTATTCTCCTTCTTTTCTAAAATAGAAAAAACGCCCTCAAAGAGGACGCTTATTTAGCAAGCAAACGCAAATGATCAAAAAATTCCGGATATGATACCGCGATTGCTTCAGGATCATGAAGTTCTACTTCACCGTCAGTGATCAGCGCTGCAATAGCCATCACCATACCAATTCGATGATCACCATGAGAAGAAACAGCTCCCCCGCGCAATTTTGATTTTCCGCGGATAATCATTCCATCATCTGTTGCTTCAATGTCAGCACCAAGCTTTTTCAGCTCATCGACAACTGTGTCAATCCGGTTTGTTTCTTTTACTTTTAATTCTTCTGCATTTCGGATAATCGTTTCGCCTTCTGCCTGCGTTGCTAGCAATGCAATAATTGGAATTTCATCAATTAACCTCGGAATAATTTCACCGCCGATTTCTGTTCCTTTTAAGCTGGAAGTTTTGACAGTAATGGTGCCAATTTCTTCTCCTTCGGAAAAAGTTTTTTCAACGGTTATATCTGCTCCCATTTGCTCAAAAACATCGATAATTCCTGTACGTGTTTTGTTTAAACCAGTGTGTTCAAGTACCACTTCGCTATTAGGCGTGATGGCAGCCGCGACCATGAAAAAAGCAGCAGATGAAATATCACCTGGTACATATACGTCAGTTCCTTTAAATTGCTGGCCGCCTTTTACAATAATGCGGTTTCCTTCTCGGCGGATACTGCCGCCAAATTGTTCGATCATTTTCTCTGTATGATCGCGTGTTGCTTCCGGCTCTACGATTACCGACTCTCCATTTGCTTGAAGTGCGGCGAAGATAACTGCTGACTTTACTTGTGCACTTGCCACAGGAAGCTTGTATTCAATTGTTTCAAGCTTTTTCCCGCGAATCGAAAGCGGTGTAAACCGGCCATTTTCTCGTCCCGCAATATCTGCTCCCATCGCTGCAAGCGGAACTGTTACACGGTCCATTGGTCTCTTGCCAATTGATTCGTCTCCAATCATAACCGAGTGAAACGGACGCCCTGCTAAAATACCAAGCATTAAACGCGTAGTTGTTCCAGAGTTGCCTGTGTTTAAAATTTCAGATGGCTCTTTTAATCCATCCCAACCTGTTCCGTGAACAATAATTTCCTCATCTGTTTCATCAATTTGAACACCTAGTTTTCGAAAACAGTCAATAGTGCTTAAGCAGTCTTCTCCTTTTAAGAAATGACGGATTGTCGTTTTCCCCTCGGAAAGTGCGCCAAACATAATCGAACGATGCGAAATGGATTTGTCGCCAGGCACTTCAATTTTTCCGCCAAGAGACGGGTTGTTGAAATTCAGCTTCATCTTAAAATTTCCTCTCTTACGCTAAGAATAAGTCGTATGTTGTTTTTTGCTCAATGCATTGTTTTGCACGCAAACGGTCTTTCTCGTTTTGAAAACTAATAACAAGAACCCCAAACACGTCTTCACGCGTTTCCACAATTCGAATATTGGTTATGCTGATCCGTTCGTCAGCAAGATAACCCGTTAGTTCAGAAATAACACCGGGATAGTCAGGCACGTCAACGTATAACTCATAAAAAGCTGGAATCGCCCCTTGTGAGGACGGAGGAAGTCCATCCCGAAAAACTTTTGCATCGTTGAAATAGTTATAAAGACCAAGTTCGTCTTCTTGCTCTAATATGGATAACACACTGTTCATTTCGTCGCGCCAATCAGATAAAAGAGTCATTAAAACTTCTTTATTATGGAGCGATATATCTTTCCACATTTCAGGATTTGAAGAAGCGATACGGGTTATGTCTCTAAAGCCTCCTGCAGCAAGGCGCTCAATCAGCGGGTTTTCAGCATTGAATTTTCGTGCCTGATGAACAAGTGATGCAGCAATTATATGCGGAAAGTGGCTAATGACGCCTGTCATTTCATCATGCATTTCTGCTGTTACTTCCAATATTTTCGCCCTCGTACCTTCAAGCCACTTTTTTAATATAGCCAGATGCTTTTCTTCAGCCGCTCCTCCAGGTGTTAACAAATAAAAAGCATTTTCAAACAGCAATTCCTTTGCAGCAGCTACGCCACTTTTATGAGAGCCTGCCATCGGATGCCCGCCAATAAAAGCTACTCCTTGCTCTTCAAGCAGCCGGGCACGTTTCATAATACGGCTTTTTGTACTGCCTGTGTCCGTTACAAGCACGTCTTTCTTAAGCTGGATGCGTGCCAGTTTTTCAATCATTTCCTCGGTTTTCAAAACCGGGACTGCAATAATAATTAAGTCTGCGCTTTTTGCTCCTTCTTCAAAAGAAGCTGCTTTTTCATCAATAATATCCAGCGCTTCTGCCAGGCCCAGCTCCGATTCGCGCAAATCAAATCCGATAACATGAGCTCCAGGGTGCGCTTTTTTTATCGCTTTTGCAAGAGATCCGCCAATTAAGCCGAGACCGGCGATAAATACATTTCCTCTCATAGGCGAATCACCTTCTATCTTTTCACAGTTTCTTCCAAAAAGCTTTTCATTGCTTCGATAACGCCTTCGTTTTGTTTTGTTGAACCGACTGTGACGCGAACAGTTCCCGGAATTCCTAAAGCAGAGCCTGAACGGACAATGTATCCTTTTGACATTAAATATTCAAACAGCTGGTTGCTGTCGCAGTTAAAGTCAATCAAAATAAAGTTCGCTTCGGACGGATAATACCGCAAATTGTTTTCTTCGCAGAAAGCATAAAATTGATTTAATCCCTGTTTATTAGCTGACCGGCACTCGGCAATAAATTCCTGGTCTCCAACTGCTGCTGATGCCGCTTTTTGAGCAAGTGAATTTACATTAAAAGGTTCCCGGACTGGTTCTAATTTTGCAATAAGAGAAGCATCCGCAAAGCCATAGCCAATACGGAATGCGGCTAACCCATACACCTTGGAAAACGTGCGAAGAACAATTATATTGCTGTAGTCTTTAATAATTTCTAACGCGTTATAATAATCGTCTGCCGTCACATATTCGTAATACGCTTCATCAAGCACAACAAGCACGCTTTCTGGCACTTCATTTAAAAACGTGCGAAGCTGTGTTTCTGTAATATGTATACCGGTTGGGTTATTCGGGCTGCAGAGCCATACAACTGCTGTATTTTCATCGATTGCATTTGCCATTTCTTTAAGATCGTGAGCTCCGTCTACCAGTTCAATTTCCCTTATTTCCGCTCCTTCAACAATAGCGTTATGTCGATATTGCGGGAATGTAGGTGTTGCCATTACGGTGTTTTTTCCCGGTTCAAGCATTGCTCGAGAAATCATCAAAATGATTTCATCAGATCCATTACCAAATATAAGCTGATTTTCGCTTATGTTTAAGAAAGCAGCCAGTTCAGTGCGAAGGGAAGTTGTGTATCCATCCGGGTAAACGGCAAAAGAATCTGCGTATGAACGAATGCATTCTTTTACTTTTTCGGACGATCCAAAAGGGTTTTCATTTGATGCAAGTTTAACGACTTGTTCAAGTCCATATTCTTTTTTTACTTGATCAGTTGTTCGCCCAGGCTGGTATGCTTTTAATGTCAGAATTTGCTCTTTCCACTTCATCCTTGATAGGCCCCTTTCAATTTGTCGATTGCTGTAAATCTGGACGCAGTACCACAGCGCCTTCTAAATAAACATGCTGAATATCTTTTTGTGCCGTTTCTGTGTTTACATGCATCATAATGCGAATGCATTTTTCCAATCCGCCTTTAATGGCCAATTCCTGCATGCACATAACCGGAACATACTCCCATCCTTTTTGCTCCCGCAGTGCTTTTGCTGGAAACATGGCATCTAAGTCGTTCGTTGCGGAAAGAAACGCAGAACAAACTTTGTCCGGTTCAATGTTGTTTTTGCGAATCATTTCCTCCAAAAGACGGTTTGTTGCTTCTACCATTAAATCGCCGTCGTTTTCAGGCACAGTGATTGCGCCACGAATTCCTCTTACCATTGTAATGCCTCCTTTCGGAACTGCTGGTCAATTTGCTGCAATTCCTCTTTCGTCATGTCGGTTACATACGGTTTTCCAATTTCAGTTAACAAAACAAACCGGACTGTCCCGCCATAGGCTTTTTTATCACGTGTCATTACGTCATAAATTTCTTCAAACGAAAAAGCAGTACCGGCTTTAACAGGATAACCGGCTTTTTTCAGCCAGGCTGCAAAAAACGGAATATCAAAATCAAGATCGTTTTTAAAAGCAGATGCATACAAAGCAAAAATCATGCCGCACGCAACAGCTTCACCGTGCGCTACTTTTCCGTAGCCGGATAATGCTTCAACGGCATGGCCATATGTATGGCCAAAATTTAAATAAGCGCGCACTCCTGTTTCCAATTCATCTTCTTTTACAATTTCACCCTTGATTTCGATCCCTTTTTGTAAACAGTGCTCCAAAAAAGACCCGGTTATATCTTTTGCCTGGTGAACATTTTTTTGTATATCTTCAAATAATTTTTTATCCGCAATAAGCGCATGTTTAATTACTTCAGCAAATCCGCTTCTTGTTTCTTTTTCTGAAAGGGATGTTAAAAATTCCGTATCATAAATTACTGCTTCTGGCTGATGAAAAGCACCGATCATGTTTTTGCCCAGTGGGTGGTTGATCGCTGTTTTTCCTCCGACCGCACTGTCATGCGCCAAAATTGTAGTAGGTACCTGGATAAAAGGGATGCCCCGCATATATGCTGCTGCGCAAAAACCAGCTAAATCACCGCATGCTCCGCCTCCAAAAGCAATAACAAGCGAGCGGCGGTCAAGAGAACTTTCCAGCATGGTTGTTAAACATTTCTCAAACACAGAAAAAGACTTGGCAGATTCACCCGCTGGAACCAGCTGCCAATTTGCAGGAATGCTTTCAGGCAAGCTTTTTTTCAGCTTTTCTCCATAAAGTGCGTGTACGGCCTCATCGGCTATAACAAACAACCTGGTTGGCTTTTTGCTCATATTCATGATAAAGGAAGCGATCATATTGACCGCTCCTTTTCCAATCATTACAGGGTACGTTTTTTTTGCGGTTTCGATCATGATTTGGTTCATTGATCAAAACCCCTTTGCATACTCTTTATGTTCCTTAACCTGGCGAATCAAATAATCCATCCGGTCACCGTTAAACTGTTCCAATAAAGCATTTGCAAGCTCCCAGGCTACAGCTGCTTCTGCTACAACCGCAGCTGCCGGCACGGCACATGCATCCGAACGCTCAATGCTCGCAGAAAATGTTTCTTTTGTATCAATGTCTACACTTTCAAGAGGTTTGTAAAGCGTTGGAATAGGTTTCATAACTCCACGGACTACAATTGGCATACCGTTTGTCATTCCACCTTCAAAACCGCCCAGGCGATTTGTTTTCCGGTAAAAGCCTTTGGCTTCATCCCAGGCAATTTCATCATGGACCTCACTTCCAAACTTTCGTGCTGCTTCAAAGCCAATGCCAATTTCAACGCCTTTAAACGCATTTATGCTAACAATCGCTGCTGCTACTTTAGCATCCAATTTCCGGTCATAATGAACATAGCTCCCGACGCCAACTGGCATACCTTCTGCAATTACTTCGACTACTCCGCCAATAGAATCTCCATTTTTCTTGGCGTTATCGATTGCCTCAATCATTTTAGCAGCCGCTTCTTCATCTAAACAGCGAACTGACGAAGCTTCACTTCGTTCCTGAAGTTCTTTAATCGTTTCGAATTGGTTATTTTCCGCACGGATGCCGCCAATCTCAATTACATGTGACGCAATTTCTACGCCCAGCAATTTCAATAGTTTTTTTGCAGCTGCACCTGCTGCCACACGCACCGTTGTTTCACGCGCTGATGAACGCTCAAGGACATTTCTCATATCACGATGCCCATATTTAATTCCACCGTTTAAATCTGCATGTCCTGGACGGGGGCGGGTAATTTTACGTTTGATTTCTTCGGCTGCTTCTTCGCTTTCAAGCGGTTCAATGCCCATTATCTTTGTCCAGTGTTTCCAATCATCATTTTCAACAACTAATGTAACAGGTGAACCGAGTGTATATCCATGTCGGACTCCTGATTTAACGGCAACTAAATCTTTTTCAATCTGCATACGGCGTCCGCGGCCATGTCCTTTCTGACGACGCAACAAATCTGTATTAATATCTTCTGCAAGAAGTTCCATTCCAGCCGGAAGTCCTTCAATAATTGCTGTTAATTGCGGTCCATGTGATTCTCCTGCTGTTAAATATCTCATTTTCCTGCTCCCTTCAGTACGTTAAAGCGGTTATGTACTACTATATCATATTTTAATTTGGATGGAACAGCCGAAAAAGCTGTTTTTGAGAATTTTATCACAATTCCGTGTTTAATGGGGACAAATTTAACAAGCTGCCCTGCCATTAAATGATTTATTGTTTATTTAATGCGGAACACACTTGCTGAACTTACGCCAGAAATACAATTGCTGTGTTTCAGCTTGAATAAATCAAAATAAGCACTTTTCCACTGAATCATCCTTTTGTTAAAACAAATAGCTTGCTTTCTATTATAGCGGATTGCCAGAAAAGAGGCGGTATTATTTCATAAAAAAAAGAGTTTTCAGTTTAAAAGCACTGAAAACCCTTTTAAAATTAATAAACCCATTCAAGCCCTGATTTTGCGTAATCAGTTAATTCTTCTTCCTTAAAAAAAAGATTGATTTCGCGCGCAGCACTTTCTGGAGAATCTGAACCATGAATCACATTTTTCCCGACGTTAACCGCATAATCTCCGCGGATTGTTGAAGGAGCAGCGTCTTTTGGGTTTGTCGTACCCATCATTTTGCGTGCTGTCGCAATAACGTCTTCACCTTCCCACACCATAGCAAAAACAGGACCGGATGTAATAAAGTCGACAAGCTCCCCGAAAAATGGACGTTCTTTATGTTCGCCATAATGCTGTTCAGCTGTTTCACGTGATACCTGCATCAGTTTAGCTCCTACAAGACGAAACCCCTTTTTTTCAAACCGTGATGTTATTTCGCCAATTAAGCCGCGCTGTACACCGTCAGGTTTAATCATTAAGTATGTTTTTTCCATTCACCCATCACTCCTGTGTTATGTATACCGCTTACATGCGGACAAGATGAATCGTAACATTTTAATTGGAAATTTACAACGCTTTCATGGAAAATTTTAATATTTTCTTTCACCAATAAACTCAGCAATCTCACGAAGCGAATTGCGGTGTTTTCCAGGCGGAAGACTGTTTAAAACTTCAAATGCCCGGTTAAGATAGCGCTGACTTAATTTATGGGAGCGGCTGACAGCCTCACTGTTTTTTAATTTGCTAATAATTGCATCGATTTCCTCCCGATTAGAATGAGGATGGACAGCCGTAATTTGTTTGCGCAGTTTTTCATCTTCCATCGCATATAAAACAGGAAGAGTTATGTTGCCTTGAAGCAAATCACCGCCGGCTGGCTTCCCCAGTTCTTTCTCGCTTGCAGTAAAATCAAGAATGTCATCAGTAATTTGAAAAGCCATCCCTACATTGTAGCCGAATTCATATAGCTTGCGGTGAATAGAAGCTGGTGCTCCTGAGGAAATAGCGCCGAGCTGGCAGCTGGCCGCAATTAATATGGCTGTTTTCCGTTTAATACGGCGCAAATAATCACGTAAATGCTGATCATAACGATATTTGTCTTGAATTTGAATAATTTCTCCAACAACTAATTCTGTCATTGTATGCGAGAGGATTTGCTGGGCTTCTACACTGTCAATATGTGTAATGCACTCTAAGGCAGCTGCAAATATGTAATCTCCTGAATACATGGCAATCCGATTGTCCCACTCTGCTTTTACTGTATGCTGCCCACGCCGTATAACCGCGTCATCAATAACATCATCATGTACAAGAGAAGCCATATGAATAAGCTCCAGTGAAGCTGCAGCGTATTTGACACGGTGAATATCATAGTCTCCAAACTTCGCGCCAAGCAAAAGCATCACCGGGCGAATGCGCTTTCCACCAGCTTTCAAAAGATGAATGGACGCTTTTTTTAAAACTGGAGAAGACGAATCCACAGCGCGTTGCAGTTCTTTTTCTATTACATTAATATCCGCTTTCATCAGCGAATAAATCAATTTTATGTTCATTTCTTTTCACCCGGCTCTTGATCTATTGTTTATTTCCGTAATGAGTAGCAGCCACGCCGCCAGTGTGTGCTTTAAAGCGTACATTAGTAAACCCAGCTTGTTGAAACATACGAGCCAGTTCTTTCATGTCCGGAAAGTGGCGAGCTGATTCTTGAAGCCAAGAATACTCCTCATAACTTTTTGCAAAAAGACGGCCAATTGCCGGCATGATATAACGGAAATACAGCGTGTAACCTTCTTTAAAAACAGGCAGCTGCGGCTGACTTGTTTCAAGGCACACCGCCATTCCACCCGGTTTCAGTACTCGATGCATTTCCTTGAGAGCCTGCATATAATCCGGAACGTTCCGCAGTCCAAACCCGATTGTTACGTAGTCGAACGTATTATCTTCAAACGGAAGATTCATCGCATTCCCGTGGATAAGCTCTACTTGATCAAGACCGGCGGCTTTTACTTTTTGTTCACCGACTTTAAGCATATTCTGGCTGAAATCCAGCCCCACGACCGTTCCCGCTGTTCCAGTTGCTTCTGCAAGAGCCATAGTCCAATCCGCCGTTCCGCAGCAAACATCAAGCGCTTTAACCCCTTTTGGGACATTCATTATTTTCATTGTTTCTTTGCGCCAGCGTTTATGCTGCTGAAAACTGATAACAGAATTCATTTTATCGTAATTACTGTAAATTTTTTCAAACACATTGTGCACTTTTTCTTCTTTTGATTGCTGCATCTGTCACCCTTCTTCCACTAGTCGGTGCGAGCGGTTTAAAAGGCGTTCACATTCCGATTGAATGACCGCTGCGCTGAACGCATCCATATTTTTGCTGTTTTCCTTTATTTGATCAAGCAATTGTTCAAGATGAACATCAATCGCCTTTTCTGCTTGTTCCCGGCTTTCAAAAAGATGCAGAAGAACATCAAAAATAATAAAGGGATTTTCTTTTTCTCGAACAAGCCGGTCTGCTGCCAGGATATTTTGAACAGCTTGCCTTACAGCTTTATTTGAATTGTTTTCAATGTGAACCGCGTGTATGATGGCTCCTTCTACTATCTGCACAGCCTGGAATACATCTTCCGCTGTACTAAACTGTAGACGGTGAAGTGTCGTTTTTCCTTCGTTTACTTTTTTGACTGCCTCCGCCAAAACACCGACATACTGAATACAGCCAGCTTCAGCAAGCGTGCGGTAATACATGCCACTAAAATAATCACCGGCAAGCACAATCAACTGGTGCTCCCGGTTTATTTCTTTTATAACCGGTGGAATCCTGTCGTGTGTATCAAGGCCAAGCTGAATGAGTATGGCTGCTGTCATTTGTTTTTGTATTTTTGTTTTTTGTCTGTCCTCATCTGAAAATGCCAGCATTAAAGCAGCCACACGAAGCGGATTGATCACCGGAGCACCAATTACTTTTTCTAAAAACGGCTGTTTACATGCCCGGTTTATTTCCTCAAGCAGCACTGCTTGTTGCTTTTCCCACTCACTCATCACAAAAACCCCTCAATCCTGAATCAATTCAAGTTTTTTCCGTTCGTAAAAAAACCCATATATTCAGTATAGCACACTATTTTTCTCATGACGAACGAATGAGAGA
>JAPSKG010000009.1 GCA_031177795.1 Domibacillus sp. | reverse complement strand
TGCTTTTAATGCTTCTGCTTTATCTGTACGCTCCCATGGAAGGTCTACGTCAGTGCGTCCGAAATGTCCATATGCAGCTGTTTGACGGTAAATTGGACGGCGCAAATCCAGCATTTTAATAATGCCGGCCGGACGAAGGTCAAAGTTTTGACGAATAACATCAACAAGTACTTCTTCCGATACAGTGCCTGTTCCAAATGTATCAACTGAAATGGAAACCGGATGTGCTACACCAATAGCGTAAGCAAGCTGTACTTCACATTTATCAGCAAGACCTGCTGCTACAATATTTTTCGCAACATAACGTGCAGCGTAAGCAGCAGAACGGTCTACTTTTGTTGGATCCTTACCAGAAAACGCTCCGCCTCCATGGCGCGCATAACCACCGTACGTATCAACAATAATTTTGCGTCCTGTTAAGCCAGCGTCTCCTTGTGGTCCACCGATAACAAAACGGCCTGTTGGGTTAATGAAGAATTTTGTTTCGCCATCAATTAATTGAGCCGGAACTACTTCATTAATAACATGTTCACGAATTTCTTTTTGAATTTGCTCAAGCGTTACCTCAGGATGATGCTGAGTAGAAATAACAATTGTATCTACACGAACCGGCTGGTTATTTTCATCGTATTCAACCGTCACTTGAGTTTTACCATCCGGACGAAGGTAATCAAGAAGTTCTGATTTGCGCACTTCCGTTAAACGGCGTGCAAGTTTGTGTGCCAATGAAATCGGCAAAGGCATTAACTCTTCTGTTTCGTTGCAAGCAAAACCAAACATCAAGCCCTGGTCTCCCGCTCCGATTTCATCAAGTTCTTTGTCTGTCATTTGGCCTTCGCGAGCTTCAAGAGCTACGTTAACCCCTGCAGCTATGTCAGGAGACTGCTCGTCGATAGAAGTCAGAACTCCTGCTGTTTCGGAGTCAAATCCGTATTTTGCACGGACATACCCGATTTCTTTTACCGTTTCACGAACGATTTTTGGAATATCTACATAAGATGTAGTGGTAATTTCTCCTGCAACGAGAACAAGTCCTGTCGTTACAGATGTTTCCGCTGCTACGCGGGCGTTTGGATCTTTGTCAAGAATGGCATCAAGGATTGCATCGGAAATCTGATCACAGATTTTATCTGGATGTCCTTCCGTTACAGACTCTGATGTAAACAGGCGGCGCTGTTTTGTCATGAAAAATTCCTCCTCTAAATCAGTGTGTACGGTACTCATTTCCCTCAGGTGATCCGATAAATAAAAAAACTCTCCCGGCATTGAGAGAGAAAGGTTTGTTTTTACTCGGGCCTTTCACTCTTATCGTCCAAGGCTGATCCTTGCTCAGGTTTAGCACCTTCTCCGCTTATATTAAACGGCAGGTTGCTGGGTTTCATAGGGCCTGTCCCTCCACCGGCTCAGGATAAGAGTATCCGTTCAAGTGTCAATGTTACGGAATATCACGCTCCATGTCAACCGTTTTTTCTTTTGAAAACAGAATGTAATGCAATCCGCACTGGCTTATATAAGCTATCCCCGTTCTTTCCTATTGATATTCCACTCTTGTTGAAAAGAATTTTCAAGAATTAACAAAAATTATAAAAAAAAAATTATTAGTATAGACTATATTTTTAAATGTGTTATACTAATTCCATATTAAGCACACATTTAAAATTTTAATAAAGGATGGTCGTACAAATATGAACTCTTTAACTGTTTCAAGCGAAATCGTCGAGCTGCTTAAAGGCTCAAATATTCTTATTCAGCCTTCTGTATCTGTTCTTGTTGAAAAGGTACTGAAACGCGGCGAAGGCATTTTAACCTCCTCAGGTGCGGTTCGTGCCGAAACAGGCAAATATACAGGCCGCTCTCCTAAAGATAAATTTATTGTAGAAGAAGCGTCTGTACAAAACAAAATCGACTGGGGCACTGTCAACCAGCCGATTTCTGAAGAAAAGTTCAATAACTTGTACGAAAAAGTTGTCCGTCATTTAAAAGAAAAAGACGAATTATTCGTATTTAAAGGCTTTGCCGGTGCAGATCCAAAACACCGTCTTCCTATACAGGTCATTAATGAATTTGCCTGGCATAACCTTTTTGCCCATCAGCTGTTTATCCGTCCAACAAATGAAGAACTTGATTCTCACGAAGCAGGCTTTACGATTTTGTCAGCTCCTTCTTTTCATGCTGATCCTCTTGTTGATGGCACAAACTCTGAAACATTTATTATTGTTTCATTTGAACAGCGCATTATTTTAATCGGCGGCACAGAATATGCGGGAGAAATGAAGAAATCTATTTTTTCTGTTATGAACTACCTTCTTCCTGAAAACAACGTGCTTTCCATGCACTGCTCTGCAAACGTTGGATTTGAAGGAGATGTTGCTTTGTTTTTCGGCTTGTCCGGCACTGGAAAAACAACGCTGTCAGCGGACCCGAACCGCCGCTTAATTGGTGATGATGAGCATGGCTGGTCTGCAAATGGTGTTTTTAACATTGAAGGCGGCTGCTATGCAAAAACAATTGGTTTAACACGTGAAAAAGAACCGCAGATTTTTGATGCTATCCGCTTTGGCTCCGTTCTGGAGAATGTTGTAGTTGACCATGATACACGCATCCCGGATTACAACAACAATTCGTTAACAGAAAACACGCGTGCTGCTTACCCGCTTCAAGCAATCGATAATATCGTTGATCCAAGTGTTGCCGGCCACCCAAATACAATTATTTTCCTGACAGCTGATGCATTTGGCGTTTTGCCCCCTATTAGCAAGCTGTCAAAAGAACAGGCAATGTATCATTTCTTAAGCGGTTACACATCTAAGCTTGCTGGAACAGAGCGCGGTATCACAAGTCCTCAAGCAACGTTTTCAACTTGCTTTGGCTCGCCGTTCCTTCCGCTTCAAGCAAATGTGTATGCAGAAATGCTCGGCAAAAAAATTGATGAACAAAATGCTCAAGTGTTTCTTGTAAACACAGGATGGACTGGCGGCGAATATGGCACTGGCAAGCGGATGGAGCTTTCCTACACACGCGCCATGGTTCAAGCTGCCCTTGAAGGTGACTTAACGAACATTGGAACTTATAAAACAGAAGTATTTGGCCTTGAAATCCCGCTGCATGTTCCAGGTGTGCCTGATGAAGTATTAATTCCTCAAAAAGCATGGGCTGATCAAGAAGCATTTCTGGAAAAAGCAACAAAACTAGCAGAAAAGTTTCAAGAAAATTTCAAGAAATTCACCGGTATTCCAAGTGAAATCGAACAACTTGGCGGACCGCAAATTTAACAAAAACCCCCGCTCTTGAGCGGGGGTTTTTCATTAATTGGTTGATTTTAGTGAAATAAGCGAATACATAATTGTTGTTGAATCATTTTGCCATTCAACTTTTTCGATAAGCGCTGTTCCGCTTTGTTCACTGTCTTTTGTTTTATGGACAGCTACAGGAATATCAATCGGGTAAAGGCGATATCCGCTTTTCTTTAAGACAAAACGGTTTTCTTCTTCCCGAATTTCCTCTCCTTTAGTGACAATCATTGTGTTTAATTCCATTGGCATCCCCATTGTTTATTCTCCTTTCATCCATGCCGCAATTTGCCGAACAACTTGCCGGTTTTTTGCAGGCGGTATGTAGTGGTCATGCTCTTTAAAATACATTGTTTCAGCATGCGGAACTACTTTTTCAAGACGGTAGGCATGTTCTGCAGATACATTTTGATCAAGCAAGCCATGAATAATTAAGGCTGGTGCTTGAATATCTGCTGCTTCTTTTAAAGGCGTTCTCCATTCATACTGTTCCGGCAATTTTTCGGGGCTTCCGCCTATCACCCGTTTCATCATACGCCGCATATCTTTTCTTTCTTCATACGTAAGTGTCATGTCCGTTACGCCACCCCAAGTTACTAAAGACGCCACTGGACGGTGTATAGCTGTCAGTACTGCCATTACCCCTCCCCTTGAAAATCCGAACACGTGGACACGCTTATTATTGACCCTCGGATAGCTGCTTAAAATGTCAAAAGCAGCAAAAGCATCTTCTCTGTCTTCACCAGCGAAATCTTCGTTGCCTTCTCCTCCCCGGTTTCCTCTGTAAAAGGGAGCAAACACAATAAACCCTTCGGCGGCAAATTCAGCAACGCGCGCTGGACGAACCATACCCACGCCTTTTATCCCACCGCGCAAATACAAAAAGCCGTCATACTGTTTGTTGTCTGCCGGCTCTGCTAAAAATCCTTTTACGCGCAGCCCCGCTGACTTATAAACGACAGAATAAAGACGGACCTTTGGATTCGGCGACGGATATGGAGTGCATTCCATCATATGAATCCCTTCCTTTTCACTTCGTTAAGCGCGTGCGCAATCATATCATCTTTCATTAAAAACGAATAATGATCTTGAAAACGTGTTTGAAGCAAATTGCCTTTTTCGCAATAAGGCCCTTCCGTTTCCAAATAATCATCTTTCTTTTCTATATCCACTACACGTGCAAAAAAAACCGCTTTAACGAACGGTTTTTCTGAAACATGAACACAATACTCACCAATGAAATGCAGCTTTGAAACTCTGGCGCCGGTTTCCTCTGCCACTTCTCTTCTAGCCGCTTCTTCCAGTGTTTCTCCCGGTTCTTTTTTTCCACCAGGACATTCAAGCCCCCGTTCTCGGTGTTTTGTTAAAAGCCAGGCATCTTCACTGCGGCAAAGAACCAATACATGAGCTGGCGCTTCTCCAAGCCTTCCTCGTTCAAAAGACATTTCAACTTTACATCCATACTGATCCGTAAACATATGCAACTGGCATCCCTCACCCTGCTTGCTCTCTCCCTTTATTATACATTATTTCTCATCTTTTTTATATGGGACCTTGCTTCATCATCTCCTAATTCATAAATTTTCTCGTATATGGACATCATACTTTGGTCATAATGATCGTTTTCCGGGTCAATATGGTAAGGGCGATAGGGAATATGGGCACGCCAAAATGTATCCGAGTCTGCTTTATTCATTTTATTGAATAGTTCCCGCAGCGATTGAATTTCTTTTTCGTTTGCGAAAACACGGAAATTCCAGGGCGAAACATCAGGCTGTGATTGGATTTCTCCATTTTCTATTTCTATATAATATGGTTGTTTTTCCATGTTTATCACTCCTTTTTTTTAGCGTACCCTGCGTGGATGCTTTCCATTCAAAGAAAATATGTGGAATATGATAGCGTTTTCATGTATAACTATATATATATTCTTAAAAAGGGAGGGACAGGAATGAAGTTCGTGGACGAATTATTTGAACTATACAGAGGACGGCTGCAAGGAACAGAAGACGATCTGGATATGATTGCGTTGACTGTGCTCGGTGAAATGTCTGAAGCGGATATATTGTCGGTTATTAAAGAAATGCCAAAAGAGGAGCTTGCCTGGCTGTTCCGTGTTTATTTGTATGAAGGATTAAAAGAAAAATTCAACCAGGATCAAATACCTGTTCGAAAAAATCGCCATTTTCACTAATACATAAAAAAAGCCGGTCAAAGAACTGCTGTTTTATTTTTACGTTTTACATTAAATAAAAAACCGCTCGAGTTTTAAAACTCGAGCGGTTTTTTATTTTCCAAGAAACGATCTTAACATCCACAAATGCTTTTCTAAACTTTGATGTATAGCTAAAAGCATATCACCTGTTGTTTCATCTCCTACTTCAGCAGCCAGATCCATTGCTTCTTTTAACTCTCCTGTTACCGTGGTAAAATCGCCCACTAAGATTTCGACCATTTCTTCCGCTGTTTCTTTTCCTTCTGCTTCTTTTACACTTGCTTCATTAAGCGATTCCTGAAGCGTTGCAATGGGCTTTCCTTCCAAGGCAAGCAAACGCTCTGCCAATTCGTCAATGTGAACGCTCGCTTCGTTGTAAAGTTCTTCAAATTTGGTATGCAATGTGAAAAATTGCGGCCCTTTTACATACCAGTGAAAGTTATGAAGCTTTGTATAAAGCACTGTCCAGTTTGCAATTTGCTTGTTTACACTTCCAATTAGTTTTTCTGACATGAAAAATCCCTCCAACTATGTATTTTTCTTCAGGCTGTTATTATACCCTCATCATGTAAATGTAAACAAAATCATGATAAACTAGTCGCCAGGGGGGGATTTTTTTGTCCACAATGATCATTGTTGTTATTCTGTCTATTATAGTCGTTCTTGCAGTACTTGGACTTTCTGTTTTAACGGTCAACAAAGGGTACAGTTATAAACACACGATAGACCCGCCAAAAAAAGCCGAGCAAGAAAAATTGAGTGATAGAAAATGAAAAAGCTGCTGTTATCGCTGATCCGGTTTTATCAAAAAGGGATTTCTCCTCTTACTGGCCCAACATGCCGCTTTTACCCTACTTGTTCACATTACGGATACGAAGCTGTTAAAAAACATGGAGCTTTAAAAGGAGGCATTTTATTGTGTTTTCGCATTTTAAAGTGTCACCCGTTTCATTCGGGCGGTATAGATTATGTGCCGGAACAGTGGCCAAAAAAAAAATCAGACAGCAGCTGATTTTTTTTCGGAATGGTTAAGCAGCTCTTGTTTTTCAAATCCGAAGATAATGGCTGCTATATTAGCTGGGAAACGCCCCAGCTCTTTATTTAACTGGTCTGCGTACATATTGTACACGCAACAGGCATCTGGCATTTCTTCCAGCAAATTGTCCACCTGTGCATGCAGCCGAATGTAAAAAGCGGATGTTCTAAGACGCGGGCACTTTTCAGCTGAGTCTATCATTTTGTTGTAAAGAACGTCGAGCTTCCCACATAGCCTCAGTTTTTCTTCCAAGGTCATTTCAAGAAACTGGTCACGAATTGCCGTTATTTCGGCAAGTGCTCCCTGGGCATCAAAATCATATGCGGCAACTGTTTCTGCCCACTTTAATTGTACATCGACTCGCTTTTTCATAAAGCGGTCCACATCGAAAAACGAATTTTCCATTTTTTTATGCAGACTTGTCAATTTCCAATGAAGGTGGACAAACAGAAAAAGAGTGAGACTGGCTCCGGCAAACAAAGTCCATATTCCATATCCCACCGCTCCACCTCTTTCCTGTTAGTTCTTTACTTCTTTTACTCCTTTTTCCCAAAAAAAGTTCTGATAAAACAAAATTTTCAAATAAAATAAAATTCTTTTGTAATTTTCTCTAATGTTCTTCGATTTACTTCATATCCGATTCCCGCTTTATTTGACAACTGAATTTTCCCTTTTTCCACAAATATCCCTGGTTCTATAATATCTTTTTCCCAATAAAAGTCGGTTGAAACAATATCACCGGGCAGTGTAAAACCCGGAAGCGAAGCAAGGGCGATATTATGTGCACGGGAAACACCAAACTCGATCATTCCGCCTGCCCAAAGATCGACATTCATTTTTCGGCTGTAATCATGAACTTTTTTTGCTTCCGCAAGTCCGCCAAGCCTGCTGTATTTCACGTTAATTACACGGCATGCTCCCATTTCAATGGCGCTTTTGGCGTCTTGAAGTGATCGAATGCTTTCATCAAGACACACCGGCGTATTCATTTTTTTTTGCAGTTTGGCGTGTTCCCATAAATCTTCTACATGAAAAGGCTGTTCAATCATCATTAACTTAAACTCATCCAGCTGCTTTAATTTTTTAATGTCCTGAGGTGAATAAGCAGAATTTGCATCTGCCATGATCCGTGTTTCAGGAAACTGCCTGCGGATTGCTTGAAGCATGGTTAAATCTGTTTGAGGATGCAGCTTTATTTTAATGCGTTCATACCCGCACCAATTAAGAAATTCAATTTTCCCCAGTGTATCTTCTATCGTTTTCCCTGCTGCTACAGCTCCAACCGCAATCTCCTGCCGCCTGCCGCCAAGAACCTGGTAAAGCGGCTTATTTAAACGTTTGGCGTAAAGATCCCAGACAGCGGATTCCACTCCTGCTTTTGCCATTCGATTCCCGCGAATACATTGAAAAAGGTCGCTTATTTCTTTTGGAGATTGAATTTCTCTGTTTTTAAGCATAGGAAACAAAACATCTTTTAAGATATGCCACTCGGTTCTAACTGTTTCTTCTGTATACCAGGGTGTTGAAAATGCTGAAGCTTCCCCCCACCCAACCGTTCCTTGCTGATCTTGAAGTTCAATAATAATAGCCTGGCGAATAAAAACAGTTTCCAAATGTGTGTGAAAAGGCTGTTTCAGCGGCATTTCAACAAGACGCATACCAAGCTTTTTAATAATCATGTTTTTCACTCCACCAAACTGCCAGATCACGGCGCAAAAGCTTGTTAGAAGCGTTGCGCGGCAGGGCATCAACTTTTATGAAATAAGCCGGCACCTTATAACGGGCCAATTTTTTGGAGCAGTAATCAGCCAGTTCTTGGGCCGTTACTGCTTTTTTCTCTGTATAAAAAGCAGCTGGCACACTTCCCCACTTTTTGTCCGGCACTCCAGCTACCCCTGCTTCTCGAACAGATGGATGCCCGGTTAAAATAGATTCAATCTCTGCAGGATATACATTTTCACCACCAGAAATGATTAAATCTGAACGACGGTCCAAAACGTATAAAAACCCTTCCGAATCCAGTTTTCCAATGTCGCCTGTTCGAAACCAGCCGTTTTCAAAAGATTGCTCATTTGCTTCGGGACGATTTAAATAACCGGGAGTTACGTTTGGACCGTTAACTAAAATCTCTCCTTCTTTTTCCCCGTCAATTTTAACAGCGCAAGAAAACAGCGGTTTTCCTGCAGACCCAACTTTTCTTAAAGCATCTTCCGGGGCAAGCGTGGCAATTTGTGATGCTGTTTCCGTCATGCCATATGTTTGGAAAACAGGAATGCTTCTTTTTTTGCATTCTTCTAAAACAGAATGGGGAGCAGGCCCTCCGCCAAGCAGCATGCAGCGAAAGCTCTCGCTATAAATACCGTTAAGCTCCTGCAGCATTGAAGAAAGCATGGCTGTGACCACAGAAGCTATGGTGGCTTTTCCTGTTTGCAGAATATGATTTGCTTCTACTGGATGAAATTTTTCCATAAGGTAAGTTTTCATGCCATATACAATGCTTTTTATTAAAATTGAGTAACCTGAAATATGAAAAAGCGGCACCCCGCATAGCCAAGAATCGTTTGTATGAATTCCCAGGTTAAAAGCTGAAGCTGTTGCGCTTGCATAGTGGTTTCCATACGTTTGAATCACACCTTTTGGACGTCCGGTTGTGCCGGATGTGTACATAATGGAGCACGTTTCATTTAATGAAAAGGTTTCGCGCGGAACAAACAAACTGCCGGCCGCTTTGTTTGTTTCAAGGCTGATTTTCTTTCCTGAAAGGCTTGCTGCTTTTTCCTTATGAACTTGGTCGTATAAAAGATAGTCAGCTTTTGCATCTTTAAGCTGCCATTCAATTTCATCCACAGTAAGCCGGCTGTTGATTAAAACGGCAACCGCCCCTATTTGCTGAAGAGCATAAATGGCAAACACCGTTTCAGGATGGTTAGAAGCCAGAACAGCACAAAACTGGTTTTCTTTTAAGCCGGCTGTTTGAAAATAACCAGCCATTTTTTTTGTTTCTTCATACAGCTCAAAAAAGCTCCAGCTTTTCCCATTGTATTCAAGAGCTGTCCGATGCGGAGTTAAATACGCTCTTTGCTTAAGCCAATTCGGCATTAACATTTTGTTCATCCTTTCGATGGAAAAAGGGTGCCCATTTTATGGACACCCTTTTTGTTTTGGTTAAGGAAATCTTGGAAATTGGCCAAAATCCGGCTTCCTTTTTTCTTTAAAGGAATCACGGCCTTCTTTTGCTTCATCAGTTGTATAGTAAAGAAGCGTTGCATCGCCAGCAAACTGCTGAAGGCCAGCAAGCCCGTCTGTATCAGCGTTCATAGCCGCTTTGATAAAACGAAGTGCTGTCGGGCTTTTCTCAAGCATTTCCTCTGCCCATTTTACGGTTTCTTCTTCCAGCTTTTCAAGTGGCACAACCGTATTAACAAGGCCCATATCCAGGGCTTCCTGTGCGTTATACTGACGGCATAAAAACCAAATTTCACGCGCTTTTTTATGGCCGACGATCCGGGCAAGATAACCAGAACCATAGCCTGCGTCAAACGAACCAACTTTTGGACCCGTTTGCCCAAACACTGCGTTGTCCGCAGCAATGGTTAAATCACAGACAACGTGAAGTACGTGGCCGCCTCCAATAGCATAACCTGCTACCATTGCAATAACCGGTTTTGGAATAACACGGATAAGTCTCTGTAAATCAAGTACGTTTAAGCGTGGGATTTCATCATCGCCAACATAGCCGCCGTGCCCTCTCACTTTTTGGTCTCCGCCTGAGCAAAATGCTTTTCCGCCTGCTCCGGCAAGGACAATAACCCCTACTTTAGAATCGTCACGTGCACGGGCAAACGCATCAATCATTTCTGTTACAGTTTTCGGGCGAAATGCATTATGTACTTCCGGTCGGTTAATAGTGATCTTGGCAATACCGTTATACGTTTCATAAAGAATATCTTCATATTCACGTTCTGTTACCCAATTAAAAGCCATTTTTAATTCCTCCTTTTGTTTTCAGCAAAAATGTCTTTACTATTGTACCAAACTTTTCGCGCTGCTCCACATGAATTGCATGGCCGGCTCCATCAAATTGAATCCATTCACAAAAAGGAATAACTTTTTTCATCTCATAAGCAATATCCGTAAACTTTTGGTCCAGCGTGCCTGTAAGCAAAAGCACAGGCATTGTTAGTTCACTTATCTTGTTCCAGTACGAAGGTTGCACGCCTGTACCCATTAAACGAAGAGAAGCTGCCAATCCTTTTTTTGTTTGGTTCAAGCGCTCTTCGCGTATGTTATCGCGGTTAAACTTCGGCAGTAATTTTTGTGTTTGAAACATCGGAATATTTTCCCAAAAATCAACAAATGCTGTTACGCCTTTTTGTTCAATTTGTTGTGCAAGCAATTCATCCGAAGCGCGTCTGGCTTCACGCTCTTTTTCAGTTTTCAAACCTGGTGAAGCGCTCTCAAGAACGAGTGACCGGACAAAGTCCGGATAAAGCAATGCAAGCGCCAGGGCGAGACGCCCGCCCATTGAATAACCAACAACATGAAAAAACTGAAATCCAGCTTTCATCATCATCTCTTTTAGTGAAGCAGCTTCTGATTCGATGTTATCAGAGACAGCCCGAGTTCGTCCATGCCCCGTAAGATCAGGCATAACGGCGCGGCATGGAATCAGTTTTTCTATCCCGTCCCAGGTGCGGCTGCTGCCGGTAAATCCATGCAAAAACAAAACCGGCTCTCCTTCGCCTCTTATTTGGACAAAATAATTCATAATAAAGCTTTCCTCGCCTGCATTACTGCTTCTTTCCATAAAGTACGATGAACTTCTGTATTTATTGCTCTGTCCGTAAATGCTTCTAATATCGTTATTCCTTCTCGTTCCTGGTTTAACTCTTCAATCAGCTGGGCACCGCTTGTAATACGGACGTACTGGCAATCAAACAAAGAAGCTGCGTGTTCAAATTTCAATCCTGCAGGAGTGCCGAACAACCGTTCAAAGTGTTTTTCTTCACTTGCTTGAGGCAGATAAGAAAAAATGCCGCCGCCATTATTGTTTAAGATAAGCACTTTCATTGACAGCTTGTTCATTTTGGCAGCCAGCAAACCATTTACGTCATGAAAAAACGATAAATCTCCCATTACTGCATACACATTTTCTCCGTTTGCTGCAATACCGAGTGCTGTTGAAACAAGACCATCAATTCCATTTGCTCCGCGATTGCCATGTACACGTATCCGTTGTTCACCTGCAAACAAAAAAGAATCCAAATCTCGAATCGGCATACTATTTCCGGTGAAAATAGAAGCTCCATCTGGAAGGCCTTTTAAAAACTGTTGAAATAAAGCTCCTTCATCCATTCCATCTGCTTTTTTCATTACAGAACGCGCTGCTTCATTTACTGACTGCCAGGCCGTTTTCCACTCTGTTTGACTCTCGTTAAGCAAAGTACACATTTCTATGCAAAAAGCCGCTTCATCTACATGAATCATATGGGTGGCCACATGCAATGGATCGCGCCAGCCGCCTCCAGAATCCACAATTACATGAGGAATATCATGGTGCCGTTTCATGAAAAGCGTCAGCGCTTTGGAAACCGGGAGAGCACCAAATCGAATAATGGCTGCTGGTTTTAGAGCGTCTTTGATTTCATCATCTCGCAAAAACGCGTCGTAGCTATCCATAACAGACTTGTTTGACCGAAGCTGTGACAAGGGATCTGCCAGTATGGGCCAGCCTGTTTTTTCAGAAAGCGAAAGAATTGCTGAGGCCACACTCGATTTTGAAATTTCTCCGGCGATAATCAAGCCATTTTTACCTCGAAGTGTTTTTGCAACGTCATCCATAATAATCCTGTCAGGCATTTTTTTTCCTGAAATTAACCGAACAGGTGCTGGAATTGAAATACGATTATAAATGCCATCATAATCTGGCAAAAGAGGTTCTCTGTAAGGGAAATTTAAATGAACGGGCCCTGACGGCGAAGAAAGAGATTCGAAAACCGCCCGTGCCCCCTGAGTTCGGACATAGTGCAAAGCTGTTTCTGTTGCTTCCGGAAGGGCCATTTCTGCAAACCACTTAGCAGCATGCCCATATAAATGAAGCTGGTCAATCGTTTGCGGCGCACCTACATCACGCAGTTCCGGCGGCCGGTCCGATGTTAAAACGATTAGTGGAACGCGTGAAATCTTTGCTTCTGCCACAGCTGGCATGTAATTGGCTGCCGCTGTACCGGACGTACAAAGAAGCACGACCGGTTTTTGAGAAGATTTAGCAAGACCCAGTGCAAAAAAACCTGCTGATCTTTCATCTACTAAAATAAATGTTTTTAAACGAGGGTGCTCCTCCATTAACAAAGCCATTGGCGTTGAACGGGAGCCCGGACTAATAACCGCATGTTCTACGCCTGAACGAACAAGGCTGTCAACAAAATGCGCATTATAATAAGTCATGTTTTCTTTATGGTTATTCATTGCCGCCTCCAATTGCTCGCAGCATTGGCCGCAGCTTCATATTCGTTTCTTCCAGTTCTTTTTCGGGCGTTGAATCTGGAACTACTCCACATCCCGCATACAAAAATGCTTCATTTTGTACGATTAAGCCGGAACGTATAGCAACAGCAAATTCACCATTTTTCCGGTAGTCCATCCAGCCAACAGGAGCTGCATAAAATCCACGGTCCATTGTTTCCAGATCCCGGATAGCCTGCATTGCTTTTCCGGCCGGCAGACCGCCCAGTGCCGGAGTTGGATGAAACCGTTCAACAAATCGTAAAATAGATAAATGTTCATTGGTCCTTCCTGTTACCGGAGTATAAAGATGCTGAATGTCCCTTACTTTCATTACAACTGGTGTCTGAGGCACAATTACCTTTTCACACATTGACTGCATTTCCTGGCGAATCATTTGCACAACATAATCGTGTTCCAAACGGTTTTTTTCATCGTGAAGCAAAACATCAGCAAGATACTCATCTTCTTCTTCGGTTGCACCCCGTGCTGTAGAACCGGCAAGACAAGTTGTCAAAAGTGTTTGTCCCCGCTTTTTCACAAGCCTCTCCGGTGAAGCTCCTAAAAAGCAGCTGTCCATCGCTTCAATTGAAAAAATAAAGCTGTCCGGCTGCCCTTCAGCAAGACGGCGCAGTACGCGATCAGATGAAATAGTTCCATCAAATGCAGCCGTTACTTTACGGGCAAGAACAACTTTTTTCAGCTCTTCATCCGATTGAATTTTGGCAATAGCTGTTTGAACCGATTGCTTCCATGCAATCGTATTTCCTGCTCGAAGCTCCATCAAAACGGCTTCTTTTTCAGCTGGCTGCTTTACTTCAGATAAAATGGCTGCTTTTCGTTCTTCAATCCGATCAAATAATAAAGCCGAATTGGCATCTTCACAAACCATATTAACCGTTAAGTATGTGTCTGTTCCATAAGCAGTTAACATTAGTTCTGGAACATAAAAAAAAGAAGGGGCAAAACGGGACCACTCTTCTCCATGCTTGCTCGCAGGATCAAATGAAAAGCCTCCAAATGCGACTGGTCCTGTGCCATAAACATTGTAAGGGTTATGAATGGATGCTTGTTTGATCAATTTATCCCATTCTATTTCCACTTCTTCAAAGCGCTTTTCATTGGAACTTTGAATAATGCGGACACTGCCAAGGCCAGAAAGGGTAGTTTCACCGTCACGGTCTTGAAAGTAAAAGCGCTCTCCTTTGTACCATTCTTTCCCATTTTCATAAAAGCGAATTGGATCAATATTGTCTACTTTTTCAACATAACTAAACAGTGTTGATCCGTTTATTTGCTCTATAATATCAATAAAGGCTCCTTTTAGCGGATGCCCTTTTATTATAGCCAATGAAATCCCTCCATTGTGCCGACCAAATGCGGTCAAACTTCTTTTAAGATACACCTGTTTTTAACAGAGTGTCAACGATTCACGTTTTTCTCCCATGGCTTTTATAAAAAGGTTCATAAAGGGATCACTAGACTCAGGACAATTTGTGCTGAACAAAGAGCACTTTGACAAAATCCACTTTCTTAGCTTTCATCCCTATTATTACAATTATATAACACTTATCGCGTATTTTCATTTAAGAATGACAATGTTCGACTTTTCCGAAAATGGTTCTCTTTTGTTTCATCATGAAAAAGGATTGACACTTTTGTTTCCGTTTTCTACACTTGTTAAAGGACATTTGTTTAATTGTTCACAATGATTGATTGGGAGAGACTTATTATGAACCAAACCCCTTCTGCGGATACCGGTTTTCAAATATGGTGGCAGCTTATGCGGCCTCATACGCTAACCGCTGCGTTTGTTCCCGTTTTTCTTGGAACAGCGCTCGCACTTCAGTATACAGAGGTGCATATTTTTTTATTTTTGGCAATGATGACTGCATCCCTTCTTATTCAAGCTGCTACAAATATGTTTAATGAATACTTCGACTTTAAACGTGGACTTGATACAGAAAAGTCTATCGGGATTGGAGGGGCAATTGTCCGAAACGGTGTAAAGCCAAAAACCGTCTTGAACATGGCTTTTGCTTTTTTTGGCATTGCTTTGCTTCTTGGTGTTTATATATGTATGTTAAGCTCCTGGTGGATCGGTGCAATTGGCCTGGTTTGCATGGCAGTTGGCTACTTGTATACTGGCGGGCCGCTCCCGATTGCTTACACTCCTTTTGGGGAACTTGCCTCTGGCTTTTTTATGGGTGGCATTATTATTTACATTTCTTTTTTTATTCAAACAGGTTTTATCTCAACTTCTGTTGTTTTATTTTCCATTCCTGTTATTTTGCTGATAGGCGGGATTAATTTTGCCAATAACATACGTGACCGGATTGGAGATGAAAAAGCAGGCCGAAAAACGATCGCCATTTTAATTGGCCATGACAGATCTGTCAGGCTGCTTGCTTCCTGGATGATCATTGCTTTTATGTGGGTGATTATTCTTATTTTCACAGAACAAGGAACTTATTGGCTGCTTCTTTCTTATCTAAGCATTCCTAAAGCCTTTCGCGCGATAAAGGGGTTTAAAGGAAAAACGAGCCCGCTTCAAATGATGCCCGCTATGAAATTCACTGCACAAACCAATACGATTTTTGGATTTTTATTGTCTGTTGGCCTTTGTTTAAGTTATCTTTTTTAACCCGCTGCTTTTAAGCGGGTTTTTTTGTGTGTAAAAACGGTTATAGAAAAGCATAGATGAAAGGATGGGGCGACTTATGTTAACAAAAGAACAATTAGCAGAATTAAAAGAAGAATTGCTTCTTCAAAAAAAACAACTGTCCGAGCGGATTGAACATGATAGCGAAAATCTTCATCAAGGCGAATTATCCTCTTATGATAACCACCCTGCCGATACGGCAACCGAACTTTATATTAGAGAACGGGACCAGGCAGTTGATGACCATGCGCGCGATCAGCTTGAGAAAATTGATGAAGCTCTTGCCGCTATGGAAAACGGAACCTATGGCATTTGCAAAGAAAGTGGAAAAGAAATTCCCTTTGACCGCCTAAAAGCGGTTCCGACAGCACTTTATCACGTGGAGCATTCACCGGATTCGTCACTGGAAACGGACCGTGTGCCGGCTGATCGCATTCCTCATTCGGACGATGGCATTGACAGCTTTAGCGATGTGGCCCAGTATGGCACTTCTGAAACACCTGGTGATTTTTTTGAAGATAAAGAAACCTACAATGACTTATATACACCCAATAACGATGACGACGAAAATCCGGCGACATAACCGCCGCCGGATTTTCTTTTTTATATTTTCCATATTTCTTTTGCGTATTCTTGAATTGTCCGGTCACTGGAAAAAATGCCAGAACCGCTAATGTTTAAAGCCATCATTTTACGCCAGCGTTCCGGCTCTTCTGCGTAAAGCCTTCCTGCTTCTTCTTGTGTTTTTCGATAAGATTCAAAATCCTTTAGCACGAAGTACTGGTCGTTTTCAGCTAAAAGAGAATCATAAATTATGCCAAAGAGTCCTTTATCATCAAGCGTACCGTCCACAAGCTGATCAAGCGTGCGTCGGATAAGTGGATCATGGTGATAATAATCCATTGAGCGATAGCCGCCATTTTTTTCATAAGACATTACTTCTTCTGCTTTTAAGCCAAAAATGAAAATATTATTTGGACCGGTTTGCTCTAATATTTCTACATTTGCTCCGTCCAGTGTACCCATCGTAATAGCACCATTCATCATAAACTTCATATTACCAGTACCAGATGCTTCTTTACTTGCTGTGGAAATCTGTTCACTGATATCTGCTGCTGGAATAATATCTTCAGCAAGCGAAACCCGATAGTTTTCCATAAAAACAACTGTTATTAATCCTTTTGTTGCCGGATCATTGTTTACCAGGTCAGCAACAGAATGAATTAACTTGATAATGCGCTTGGCATAAAAATAGCCTGGTGAAGCTTTAGCGCCAAAAACAAAGGTGCGTGGCGGCATCTGGAACGATGAATCTGTTTTTATTTTATTATAAAGCGCTAGTATATGAAGGATATTCAACAGCTGTCGCTTATACGCATGAAGACGCTTTACTTGAACATCAAAAATAGAAGATGGATCTACTTTAATACCGCTCTGGTCAAAAATACGTTTTGCTAAAATTTCTTTGCGCTTTACTTTTACATTCCAAAGCTTGTCCAAAAAAACAGCATCATTAGCAAATGGAGCAAGCTTTGAAAGCTCGGCAGCATCTTTTTTAAATCCATCTCCAATTGTTTCAGTTAAAAGAGCCGTTAATTGGGGATTGGCTTTTAGCAGCCAGCGCCTATGGGTAATTCCATTTGTTTTATTATTAAACTTGGCTGGCTGAAATTGATAAAATTCATTCATTTCCCGTTCTTTTAAAATTTCTGTGTGCAGCCGTGCAACACCGTTGACGCTGTGACTGCCGGCAATAGCCAGATGAGCCATTCGAACTTCTCCATGTGCGATAATCGCCATTTTTTCAATTCGCGCCCAATCGCCTGGATACTGTTCCCATAAGCTTTTACAAAAACGCTCATTGATTTCTTCAACAATCATAAAAATGCGCGGCAACAATGGTTGGAAAATTCGGATTGGCCAGCGTTCCAGGGCTTCTGATAAAGTTGTATGGTTAGTGTAAGCAAACGTATTTTCCGTGATTCTCCAGGCATCTTCCCACGATAATTGATATTCATCAAGTAGAAGCCGCATTAATTCAGGAATGGCCAGCACAGGATGAGTATCGTTAATGTGTATCGCCACATGCTCATGCAACTGCTGAAGTTCGCCTCCACTGCTAAGAAAGCGGCGCAAAATAGAACGAATACTAGCTGAAACCAGGAAATACTGTTGCTTTAAGCGCAATATTTTCCCATCATCATGAGAATCATCCGGATATAAAAATTCAGAAATAGCTTCTGTTTCCCGCTTATACCTTAAAACATCGTGCATCGGTGTCATGGTTGACATCTCTGCGCTCCAAAGCCGAAGTGTGTTGATCGTTTTCCCGCCATAGCCGACAACTGGCATATCATGCGGAACGGCCCGTACATATTCTGCATCTACGTGCCGGAACTTCATGCCGTCTTTTTTTTCAATAACATCAACACTTCCCCAAAATGGAACTTCTACAGAAAGGTCTGATTTACGCACTTCCCATACATATCCATAACTAAGCCAGTTTTCTGGAAGTTCCATTTGAAATCCATCAACCATTTTTTGTTCGAATAAACCGTGTTTATAACGAATGCCACAACCATGTCCCGGTAAATTCAGGGAAGCCAGTGAGTCAAGAAAACATGCTGCTAAACGGCCAAGACCGCCGTTTCCAAGCGCTGCATCAGGTTCAATTTCTTCAAGTTCTTCAAGAGAAATACCAATGTCTTCAAGCCATGATTCAAGCGTTTCATGAAGACCAAGATTAATTAAATTTTGGCCAAGCAACCGCCCAAGCAAAAACTCTATCGACAAATAATACGTTTGTTTATTGCTTTGCCGGTATCGTTCGTTTGTTTCAATCCATTCACTGCTTATATGTTCACGAACCATGTTGCTGAGCGTTACAAATTGCTGTGCGCGTGTTGAATTCTGAAAACTGATGCTATAGGATTGTTCAAGCCGTTTTTTAAAGGTTTCTTGAAACGCTTTTTTATCAGAAAACATGGCTTTCCCTCCTCGTGGATACCTCTTCGTACAGCTTCATGTAATCACGAGCAGACTGTGACCAGCTGTAATCTTCCTTTATTGCCGATTCGACAATTTTCGCCCAAACGTCCTTTTCGTTCTGATAAAAATAAAGTGCACGTTGGAACGTATGAAGCATGTCATGAGCATTAAAGCTGCTGAATGAAAAGCCATTTCCTGATTTTGTTTCTTCATTATAAGAGTGAACCGTATCATTTAAACCACCTGTTTCCCGAACAAGCGGAATTGAGCCATATTTCATGGCGATTAACTGTCCCAGGCCGCATGGTTCAAATTGTGACGGCATTAAGAATAAATCTGATCCTGCATAAATTTTATGGGCTAGCTGTTCATTAAATCCAATGTAAGAACGCACTTTTTCCGGATAACGCCACTCCATTTCACGGAAGAAATGCTCAAACTCCTCATCGCCGCTTCCCAATAAAACAAATTGAATGTCTTCATTAATCATTTCATGGAACACATGGCGAACAAGATCCAATCCTTTTTGTTTTGTTAAACGAGAAATCAACCCAATGACAGGTACATCTTCCCGAACAGGCAAATGAAACAGCTCTTGAAGAAGGCGTTTATTTTCTGCTTTTCCTGAAAGGTCTTCCGCATTATAAGGAACAACAAACTCGTCTAGTTCTGGATTGTAAATAGAGTAGTCTACTCCATTTAAAATGCCAATCAAGTCTCCCTGTCTTTCTCTTAAAACTCCTTCTAACTGCTCCCCAAAATAAGGGTTCAATATTTCATTCCGGTACGTTGGGCTAACAGTAGTAATTTTATCGGAAGCAAGAAGAGCGCCTTTCATAAAGTTTGTGCTTCCATTAAACTCAAGCTGACCTGTTTGATAATGCTGGCTATGTAGGTTTAATAAGTCAGTAACAGCCTGCGGAGGAAAAATACCCTGGAACATCAAATTATGAATAGTAAACACACTTCGGATTTTTTCATATCCCGGGCGATGCTGGTGCTCTACTTTATGCATAAATGGAATCATTGCAGTATGCCAGTCATGGCAATGAAGAATGTCCGGATAAAAATCAAGATGATAAAGAGAATCCAGTACAGCGCGTGTAAAGTAAGAAAAACGCTCCCCATCATCATAATGCCCATATAAGCTGTCTCTTCTAAAATAATAAAGGTTATCTACGAAGTAGTATGTAACCCCATCTTGTACCAGCTCAAAAACAGCGCAATACTGATTGCGCCATCCAACTGGTACGGTAAAAACGGCTACTTGCTTCATTTGTTGTTCAAATTTTTCCGGAATCATTCCGTATTTTGGCATAATGACTCTGACGTCTGCCCCTAGCTTTGCCAGTTCTTTAGGAAGGGCTCCTGCCACGTCGGCAAGCCCCCCTGACTTTACAAATGGCACACATTCTGAAACAGCAAATAAAACCTTCATTACCTTGCCACCGCACTTTCAATAGATCCTTTTTTCACTACAAGTGGATTTTCTGGAGTTCCTTTTAAAACAGCCCCATCTTCCACCACCACATCTTTATCTAAAATAACGTGTTCTAATACACAATTTTCGCCAATCTTGCTTTTTTGCATAATAATACTGTTTTTCACTGAAGCATTTTGGCCAATTTTCACCGCACGGAAAACAATACTGTGATTTACTGTTCCTTCAATTGTACATCCATTTGCAATCATTGCATTGGATACGCTTGAATTCTCTGTATATTTTGTTGGCGGTTCATCTTTTACTTTTGTATAAATAGGCTGGAATTCATTGAATAATTGGCCCCATTTATCTTTTTCTAACAGTTCCATGCTTGTCTCATAATAATCATTAACCGATTCAATGCGCTTTAAAAAGCCATTAAATTCGTACTGGCACAATTTATAAGACGAGCTTTTATCTTCCGCAGCATCTTGAACAGATTTATAGCCCGTTTTCGAACGGTTATTAATAATCTCCAGCAGCAAGGACAGAGAAAGCAAATGTATCCCTGCTGAAGCACCGTTATGAACAACTTCAAGAAAGTCACATTTTTGACTGATAAGCCGGTCTAGAGCTGGTCCAAAATCCATATTGGCAACTGTTGTGCAATTTGAAACGATTACGTATTTTTGTTGGCTGCGCTCGAAATAATCCAGGTGCTCAGCAAGACGGCTTAACTGTCCTTCTTTTGCAGGCGCCGGAAAGAAAAACAGGCCATCACG
>JAPSKG010000008.1 GCA_031177795.1 Domibacillus sp. | reverse complement strand
GATCTCTGTTTTTTCAAGGAATGTGAAGATCTTCAAGTAATGCAGGACATCGGCGTCCGCTGTGTTAATCCAGAACTGATAAAACTCATATGGAGACGTTTTTTCAGGGTCAAGCCAGACGGCGCCACTTTCTGTTTTGCCAAACTTTGTTCCATCAGATTTTGTTACAAGAGGAATAGTAAACCCAAAAGCTTGTTTGCCTTCAGGGTTCATTTTACGAATCATTTCCAGGCCAGTTGTAATGTTGCCCCACTGATCGCTTCCGCCAATTTGCATACGGCAGTTATGGTTTTTGTGCAAATAATAAAAATCCATTGCTTGTAAAATGGTGTAAGCAAACTCAGTGAATGAAATGCCACTCTCAAGACGCGACGATACCGTGTCTTTTGCGAGCATGTAATTGACCCCGATGTTTTTCCCGAAATCGCGCAGGAATGTTACCACGTCCATTGATCCGATCCAGTCATAGTTATTAACAAGAACAGCTCCATTTTCTCCTTCAGTTGAAAAAATTTGTTCTAGCTGGGCGCGCAAACCAGCAACATTTTTTTGTACTTGCTCCATGGTCTGAAGAGATCGTTCTTCTTTTTTCCCACTCGGGTCTCCAATTGTGCCTGTAGCGCCACCCACTAACACGATTGGCTTATGGCCGTGATTCTGGAAACGACGAAGAGTTAAAAACGGCAGCAAGTGCCCAATGTGCATGCTGTCTGCTGTCGGGTCTACTCCACAATACAAAGCAATTTTTTCTTTTTCCAGCATTTTTTCAATACCGTCTTCATCTGTTTGCTGATATACAATGCCTCTCCATTTCAAATCTTCTAATAATCCCATTATTTTACACTCTCCTTTTTTAAATGCAAAAAACGCCCCTGCAATCGTTGCAGGGACGCTTTGTTAGCGCGGTACCACCCAAGCTTGAGAAAAAACATTCTCCACTCAACACCGGTAACGACGGCAGACGTCAGCCGTTACTTTACTGTTCACGGCGAAAGCTCCAGGAGGTAATTCATCTAACTGTTTGTGCTTTCTTTCACCAAGCGAAAGCTCTCTAAATAACAGTGACAGCAGATTACTTATTCCGTTCATTGCTTGTTTATTGAATATAAAAAACATTGTAGCCCGCTTATTATGGTTTGTCAAACAGAAATTTTTAATTTATTGCTTTTTTCAAACCTGGCTTTTTCCCACTCATTCTCAAAAAAGCCGCTCCGAGAGGCTCGGAGCGGAAACTGTATTAATCTTCCATTGTCGACAAATCACCTGTTGGCAAATCAAGTTCCCATGCTTTCAGCACACGGCGCATAATTTTTCCAGAACGAGTTTTTGGAAGCTTGTCTCGGAATTCAATTTCACGTGGTGCAGCGTGAGCCGCCAAACCTGTTTTTACAAATTGGCGAATTTCTTCTTTTAGTTCATCTGACTGCCCGTATCCATCTCGTAAAGCGATAAAGGCTTTAATCACTTCACCACGAATTGGATCCGGCTTTCCAATAACTCCTGCTTCTGCAATTGCCGGATGTTCCACTAGCTTGCTTTCAACTTCAAATGGCCCAACGCGTTCACCTGCTGTCATAATAACATCATCAACGCGGCCCTGGAACCAAAAATAGCCGTCTTCATCCATATAAGCGGAATCTCCGGACACATACCAGTCTCCTGGCATAAAATACGATTCATACTTTGCCTGGTTATTCCAGATGGTAGCCATCATAGAAGGCCATCCTTTTTTAATCGCCAGGTTACCCATACGATTTGGCGGAAGTTCATTTCCCTGGTCATCTACAATCGCTGCTTTAATCCCTGGAATTGGTTTGCCCATCGAACCCGGGCGAATATCCATTGCCGGATAGTTACAAATAACTTGAGCACCGGTCTCAGTCATCCACCATGTGTCGTGAATGCGAAGATCAAATACTTTTTTACCCCAGCGGATAACTTCAGGATTTAGCGGTTCTCCAACGCTTAGAATATGACGGAGAGAAGAAAGATCAAATTTTTTCACAACTTCATCCCCTGCCCCCATCAACATACGGAACGCAGTTGGCGCGCTGTACCACACCGTTACCTTATATTCCTGAATGGTACTGTACCACGCTTCCGGACTAAAGCGGCCTCCAACAATAACATTGGTGGAACCTGTTAGCCAAGGGCCAAAAATGCCATATGCTGTTCCTGTTACCCATCCTGGGTCAGCTGTGCACCAGTAAATATCTTCCTCCTGTAAATCAAGTACCCATTTTGCTGTTTGGTACTGTTGAATCATTGCATTATGTACGTGCAATACACCTTTAGGCTTTCCTGTTGAACCCGATGTATAGTGAAGCAAAAGCCCATCATTGCGATCTACCCACTCGATATCAAATTCTTCTGATGCTTCATTCCATTTTGAAAGAAAGTCGATATGTTTTTCATCTTCTTCTACACTATCTGCTACTACAAATACTTTTTCTAATTTTGGCAAGTCGGCAACTGGAATTCGATCAAGAAGCTCAGGCGTAGTAATAATCATGCGCGCCTCACTGTCTTCTAGACGATCCCTTACCGCACCTTCCATAAATGCTTCAAATAATGGGCCAACGATGGCACCTGCTTTGATCGCACCAAGAACAGCAAAATAAAGCTCCGGTGAGCGAGGCATGAAAACAAAAACCCGATCCCCTTTTTCCACATTTCCATAGTTCTTCAATACATTAGCTGCTTTATTTGTATTTGCCTTCATATCCGCAAACGTATATTTTTCATTTCGGTTTGCATCACGATAATAAAGAGCCACTTTGTTTTCTTTGCCAGATTCAGCGTGACGGTCGATCGCTTCATAGGCCGCGTTTACTTTGCCTGTTTCAAACCAGGAAAAAGCTTTTTCTGCTTCTTTCCAGTCAAAAGAAGCATATGTGTCATCATAACTTGTTAAATTATAATTCCCCTTTGTTGCTGTTAGCGCTTCCAATTTCATAAAACGATTCCCCCTTGTATTGGATTACTACTTTATTAGTATACAACAGTCCAAATATTTTCACAATTTATTGCTTTTCTTTTTCTAAAGATTATGAAGATTCTTTTAAAGTTTAATGAGAACGCTTTATTTTTTCTTTTATTTTGTATATGGTAAGAATAATCAAAAGCTAGAATTGTGACGTTTTGTCGCAGCTTTTTGGAGCCCTCTTCTCACGGGCCTGAGAAAATGTAAAGGTAGTGACCAAATGCAACATAACAAAACATTTCATTCAAAAGAAAAAGATACACCTGCAGGAAAATTAATTATAGAAGGACCTGTTCCTGCTGAAACACTTGCCCAGTATTCATTTCATGAAGGTCTTGTTGCTTTCCGCCAGCCCGACCAGCAGCACCAAGCGTTAATAGAAATTGCACAACTTCCGGAAGGACGTATTATTATAGCTAGAAATGAAAAAAGAATTGTCGGATACGTTACTTTTTTGTATCCAGACCCTCTTGAGCGTTGGTCAGAAGCAAAGCTTGACAACTTGCTGGAGCTCGGGGCTATTGAAGTTGCTCCTGAATTTCGCGGAGCACATGTTGGACAAACTATGCTGCAAGTTGCCATGCTTGACGATCAAATGGAAGAGTATATTACAATTACAACAGAATATTATTGGCATTGGGATTTACAAGGAACAGGCTTGAATGTATGGGAATACCGTAAAATCATGGAGAAAATGATGAATTCAGGCGGTCTCGTATGGTATGCAACCGACGACCCGGAAATTAGTTCTCACCCTGCTAACTGCTTAATGGTGCGAATCGGTTCAAAGGTCAATCAAGAATCAATTCAAACGTTTGATCAAGTACGCTTTATGAATCGCTTTATGTATTAACAAAGGAAGGGAACGAAAAAAATGATAGTAGAAGAAGTGATGAATAGTACTATACATACACTTTCACCTGATGATACAATCGCCGCTGCCCTTCAGCTTTGCCGCGACTTTAAGGTACGCCACATTCCGATTGTAGATAAAGAGGGCAAACTGGCTGGCCTTGTTACAGACAGAGATATCAAGGACGCTACACCTTCTATTCTGCAAAAGGAAGCAGGAAACGAAGAATTAAGCAAACCTTTGCAGTTAATTATGGAAACAAACGTGATTATTGGCCATCCCCTTGATTTTGTTGAGGATGTAGCAGCTGCTTTTTTTGAACATGATATAAGCTGCATGCCCATTATTCAAAGTGGAGAAATTGTCGGCATAATAACAGAAACTGATGTGCTTCATACATTTGTAAAGTTAACAGGTGTTAATCAGCCTGGTTCCCGTATAGAAATCCGCGTGCAAAACAAAGCAGGAGCGCTTTTTAATATTTTGCAGGTTCTTCAACATCGGCGCGTGAATGTGCAAAGCGTTCTTGTTTATCCAGATCAGCAGAAAGAAAACAGCAAAGTGATTGTTTTACGCATAAGAACGATAAATCCCGCTGGGGCGATTGATGATTTAAAAAAAGCAGGACACCAAGTTTTATGGCCAAATATACCCGGGGTTTTTACATGAAAGCTGATTCTGTTTTTATTTATTCAGACGAACTGTTGCGCTATCGATTTTCAGAAAATCATCCTTTCAATCAATTCCGCCTTACACTAACCATTGATTTGCTTCAAAAGCTTGGCGCATTGGATGAAACTCAATTTGTTTTACCACGTATGGCTTCAGATGAAGAGTTATCCCTTATTCATGACCGTGAATATGTGGAAGCTGTAAAAAAAGCCGGTCGTGGGGAGTTATCAGAAGCAGCTGGTGAAGGCTATGGCCTTGGCACTGAAGATACGCCAATATTTACTGGAATGCATGAAGCAAGCGCTTATCTTGTCGGCGGGACACTTACTGCTGCTGACCAGGTGATGAAAGGGAAAGCTGTTCACGCTCTTCATCTTGGCGGAGGCCTTCATCATGGCTTTCGCGGTAAAGCATCTGGCTTTTGCATTTACAATGACAGTGCAGTAGCAATTAAGTATTTGCAAACTCAGTATAACGCTCGCGTTCTTTACATTGACACTGATGCCCACCATGGCGACGGAGTGCAATGGTCTTTTTATGATGATCCAAAGGTTGCAACTTATTCTATTCATGAAACAGGCCGCTATCTTTTTCCCGGTACAGGTAACATTAATGAACGCGGCCACGGACAAGGCTATGGTTATTCTTTTAATGTACCTCTTGATGCTTTCACAGAAGATGACTCCTGGCTTGAATCATATGAAACAACATTGCGCGAAGTTGCACACTTTTTTAAGCCCGACGTTATTTTAACCCAGAATGGGGCAGATGCTCATTATTATGATCCGCTAACCCATTTGTCTGCTACGATGAATATTTACAAGCGAATTCCACAGCTTGCTCATGAAATCGCCCATGAATATTGTGATGGGCGATGGATTGCTGTTGGTGGAGGAGGATATGATATTTGGCGGGTTGTTCCACGTGCCTGGTCTCTTTTATGGCTTGAAATGACTAACCAACAGCTTTTTTCCGATTCATTGCCAGCAGACTGGCTGTTAAAATGGCAGGAAAAAGCGCCTTATCCTCTTCCCTCTTCGTGGACGGATCCTGACGATTTATACCCTGTTATACCACGCAAAAATGAAATTACAGAAAAAAACCGTCTGACAGTTGAAAAACTGTTGTATCCGCTTCGCAATCAAAGTAAATAAACAAACAAGCACAGCTTATAAAAAATAAGCTGTGCTTGTTTGTTTTGTTTCAAATTCCTATTTTTTGGAGTAACCATGCTTGGAAGCAGTAACGGCGTGGTGAATCCATCTTTTAAAAGCAATCATTTCCTGCTTTTATTATGCTTTTGTGGAGCCGCGTTTTTCAATACGATGAGGCAACACAACCACCGGGTTTTCCACTTCTTCTTTATTCATTAGTTTTGTCAGCAGGCGCATGGCTACTGCACCAATATCATATAAAGGCTGTGAAACAGCAGTTAGCTGAGGACGTACCATCAGCGAAAGTTTTGTTGAGTCAAAGCTGATAATTTCAAGATCTTCTGGAACTTTCAGTCCAGCATCTTGTGCTCCATGTACAACACCAAGTGCCATTTCATCGTTATAAACAAACACCGCTGTTGGACGCTCTTGTGCATTGTTTAGCTTTTCCCAGGCTTCAATGCCTGAATCGTACGTATAATCTCCTTCTACAACAAGATCTTCTGCGTAAAGGCCTGCTTCTTCTAGCGTTTCTTTATAAGCAGCAAAAGCATATTCTTTATTGATGATATCGTGAAACGGGCTTGCTACGTAAGCAATGCGTTTATGACCGCTTTCAATCAATAGCTGCACAACTTCCCGAGCTGCTTCTTTATAGTCGATGTTAACAGAAGCTGTTTTTCCTGATTGCTCTACAGAAGCCGCCAATACAACAGGTACTGGTGAACGATCAAATTCTTTTACATGCTCTTCATTAATATGATTGCCCATAAAAATAAGGCCATCAACCTGCTTGCCGAGCATTGTTTGGATAAGATGGGCTTCTTTTTCTTCATTTTGGTCTGAGTTACTTAAAATAATGTTGTACTTATACATCGTTGCAATGTCTTCGATGCCGCGTGCAAGTTCTGCATAAAAAATATTTGAAATATCAGGAATGATTAAGCCGACTGTTGTTGTTTTTTTGCTTGCCAGTCCACGCGCCACTGCGTTAGGGCGGTAGCCTAAACGTTCAATAACATCATTTACTTTTTTTCGTGTAGCCGGTTTTACGTTTGGGTTTCCGTTTACTACACGTGATACCGTTGCCATTGATACGTTTGCTTCTCTTGCTACGTCGTAAATTGTAATATTCATTTTGATTTTGCTCCTTTTTGTCTCTTTCTCTCTATATTAACGAAAAAAGGCCCCTGTGCAAACACAGGAGCTTTAAAATTATGCTTTTACTGGAACAGATTTTGAAATTTCACCCCAAAATTCATCAAATTGTTGCAAATTCATTTGCTGAGCCGCATCTGAAAGAGCAACAGCCGGATCTGGATGAACTTCTGCCATGATTCCATCTGCTCCAATAGCTAGTCCAGCTTTTGCAGCAGGAAGCAAAAGATCACGTCGTCCAGTTGAATGCGTAACATCTACCATAACAGGCAAATGTGTTTCCTGCTTTAAAATCGGCACTGCCGTAATATCCAATGTATTGCGTGTTGCACGCTCGTACGTACGGATTCCTCGTTCGCAAAGGATAACCTGGTCGTTTCCTTGTGATAAGATGTATTCCGCTGCATTGATAAATTCATCAATTGTCGCTGCAAGACCTCGTTTTAACAGGACAGGTTTTTTCACAGAGCCTGCTGCTTTTAACAATTCGAAGTTTTGCATGTTTCGTGCACCGATTTGAATAACATCAATGTAGTCACATGCCATTTCCACATCGGAGGGGTTTACGATTTCGCTAATAACAGCAAGATCAAACTCGTCTGCTACACGCTTTAAGATTTTCAATCCTTCTACGCCAAGGCCCTGGAAATCGTATGGAGAAGTTCTTGGCTTAAACGCTCCGCCTCGAATCATTTTCAAGCCTTTTGCTTTAATAGATTTGGCTACTTCGGCAACTTGCTCATAAGATTCTACTGAACACGGCCCAAAAACGAATGTTGGTGTTCCATTGCCTACCTGGTGGCCTCTTACCGTAACAATAGTATCTTCCTGTTTCTTTTTCCGAGAAACAAGAAGTGCTTTGCGATGATCGTCTTCTTGAAGTTCAAGACCTGCTTTAAAAATTTCTTTAAAAATATGTTCGACGGTGGAGCGCTCAAACGGCCCCTCATTTTTTTCTAGCAAGTTATTCAACATTGAACGCTCACGAACCGGGTCATAACGGTTAACACCCTGCTTTTCTTTTACACGTCCAATTTCCTGTACAAGCTCTGCACGTTCACTAATTAATTTTAAAATTTGAACATTCATTTCATCCACTTTATTTCTTAGCTTATCTAACTCCTGGTTGCTCACTTTTCATCATCCTTCCACAAGTAGATATTCAGAATATTCCCGCAATTTACTAAATCAAAGCTTATGGAAACGATGAACTAGGTTTTTGCGAGCTCTTGCATTTATTATAAAACATCAATTTTAAAAAGTCACGAAGAAATCGCTTTATTTCTTAAACGCTTTTAAGCATTAAAGTATGTAATAAACAAACAGAGCCGGTTTTATAAAATCCGGTTCTGTTTGTGCCATCGAATAAAATATGGCTTTTTAATTTTCCAGTGGAATTTATTTTTACTTCGGCTTTCCATTTTAAAAAAATCACTTATTGTAATGCAAGCCGAATTCCAGCTTGTTGTATTTTTTCCTTTACATAATAAAAAGCCGGAACAAGTCCGGCTTTTTATTACTTATTCTTATTTTTGTAATTGTTGTTGTAACTGTTTTTGTTATTAGTATTGCTGTTGTTGCTGTTGAAATTGTTGTTTGTACCGCTATTGTTTCCAGCACCCGTATTAACCTGGCCGTTACTGGAAGCGGCAAATCCTGTTTTATTTGCGCCGGTATTTAAGCCACCGTTTTGTTTGTTTTCATTGATTCCTTTAGCTGCTGGATCAACCCAGCCTTCTGCTTTTGGCGCTGAAGAGTTTTCTGACCCATTTTTAGAAGCAACTGAACCAGTTGATTTTTCTGCTTCATCAAATGCTTTTTTCGCTTCGTCAAGCTTTGATTTTGCTGTATCTGCTGTATTATCCACTTTGTCTTTTACCGTATCTGCTACATTATCTACCATTGACTTTGCTTCTTCTTTTTTATCATCCAGGTTGTTTAAACCAGTTGATCCGTCTGAAGAAGACTTCATTGATTTTACTTTGTCCATAAGGACACTTGATTTTTCTTGAACTACACTGGATATATTTGCTGTTTTATCTTTAGCCGTATCTGTTAGTTCACTGGCACGCTCTTTTAAAGAACCCGCTTGAATATTAAGATTATCGCGAAGTTCACGGCCCGATTTAGGCGCCATCATTAAAGCGGCGGCAGCACCGACAACAGCGCCAAAAATAACCCCTGTCATAAAATCTTTTGTATTCATTGTTTCGTTGTACTCAAAACGGTCTGCATAATCATAGCGATCCGGCTTTACTTCAAAGCTTTCATAATGTGTTTGTTGCGGTGTATTAACTCCATTATTTTTAATAGTAAATTGATCATATGTGTTTTTAGTTCTCATAAAAAACGCTCCCCTTCTTTTATAAATTATTTTTATAATTTTTGTTCAGAGGTAACAGGAAGTGACTCGCTGCGTACGGCCGGCGGCTGTGCTGAACGTGTCGTCCCTTTGTCTTCTTTAAATTTGTCAAGCACCTGTTTCACAACGTTGCCCCATTGGACAGCTTGTGAAATTTTATATTGGTTTTTTTCCATTTGTGATGCAACAGTTGTGGTTACTTTCTTTAACGAATGGTTTAAGTTATGAACGGATGAACCAACATCTTTTACAGCATACACAACTGTATTTAATTGTTCTGTTTTATGCTGAACATCTTCGGCAAGTGCATTTGTTTTATGTAACAGTTCAGCTGTTTCCGCTGTCACATCTTTTAACTGCCCTTCCAGGCGGTCTACTGTCCGGGACAGCGTATCAAGTGTGTTATCGACCGATTTTAATGTTTTGGATAAATTAATAACCAAAATCAAAAAAGCAATTGCAGCTACGGCCGCACTTAAATAAAGAATAATCTCCACTCAGGGACACCTCCAACTATGTTATAGTAATTAAAATTACCCAGTGCCATTAAATCTAAACACTAATTCATTTATTTCTTTTTTTGGCAGAGGTTTTCCTTCTTTTTGCACAAATTTCCTCATCAGCGTACAATAAAAAGAAAAAAAAGGGGGCTTTTTTATGAAAGATAAACGAATCCAAACGCTGGCAGCTAATTTAATTAATTATTCCTGTCAAATTGTTCCTGGGGAAAAAGTGCTAATTGAAAATTTTGGATTGCAGCGCGAACTGGTTACAGCACTTGTGGAAGAAGCATATAAAGCAGGCGGCCAGCCTTTTGTTTTGCTAAAAGATCATCGTGTTGACCGCTCTTTACTTCTTGGTGCCCAAGAAAAACAGTTTAATTTAATGGCAGAGTTTGAAGCAAATGTAATGAAAGAAATGGATGCATATATTGGCTTGAGAGCCGGCGATAATATTAACGAACTAGCAGATGTGCCTGCCGAAAAAATGAAGCTGCACGGAAATACAATTGGCAAAAAAGTACATCGCGATATCCGGGTTCCTAAAACCAAATGGGTGGTTCTTCGCTATCCAACTTCTTCTATGGCACAGCTGGCAAAAATGAGCACAGAGGCATTTGAAGATTTTTACTTTGATGTATGCAATCTCGATTACGGAAAAATGGATGAAGCTATGGATCCGCTTGTAAAATTAATGAATCAAACAGATAAAGTGCAATTAAAAGGCCCGGGAACTGATTTAACATTTTCGATCAAAGACATTCCAGCCATCAAGTGTGCAGGCCGTTTAAACATACCCGATGGAGAAGTCTACACTGCACCGGTAAAAAATTCAGTAAACGGCTTTATTTCTTATAACACTCCTTCTCCCTATCAGGGGTTTACATTCGAAAACGTAAAACTTCGATTTGAAAACGGCAAAATTATTGATGCTTATGCTAATGATGTAAAGCGAATTAATGAGATTTTTGACACAGACGAAGGCGCACGGTACATAGGTGAGTTTGCCATTGGTGTAAATCCATTTATCTCACATCCAATGCAAGATATTCTTTTTGATGAGAAGATTGATGGAAGTTTTCACTTTACTCCCGGTGAGTGTTATGAAGAAGCGTACAACGGAAATCATTCTAACGTGCACTGGGATTTAGTAAGTATTCAGCGTCCGGAATACGGCGGGGGCGAAATTTGGTTTGATGATGTTCTCATCCGAAAAGACGGTCGCTTTGTCCTTCCTGAACTTGAAGGATTAAACCCCGAAAATTTAAAATGATTTTTAATTTGTATAGTTGAAAGTCTGAAAGCCAGTTTATAAAAAATGCCCTTCTCCAGTTGTAACCGGTAAAGGGCATTTTTTCTTGCTATTAAACGAGGTGTGCTTCGTAAGCAGCTTGGAATTTTTGGATGTCTCCAGCTCCCATAAAAATAAGGACACTGTTTGAGTGATCTTTCAGCACTGCTGTGCCTTCTTCTTTAATTAGCTGAGCACCTGGAATTTTCTCCTGTAAATCTTCAATCGTCAGCTTGCCATGATTTTCACGGGCTGATCCGAAGATGTCACACAAGTAAACAGCATCTGCTTTATTTAAACTTTCAGCAAACTCATCTAAAAATGTTTGTGTGCGTGAGAACGTATGCGGCTGAAAAACAGCTACAATTTCACGAGTCGGATATTTTTGTCGTGCAGCATTAATTGTGGCACGGATTTCTGTTGGATGGTGAGCATAATCGTCGATTAGCATTTGTCCCCCTGCTTGCTTCTCAGAAAAACGGCGCTTGACTCCCGAAAACGTTAAAAGACGTTCTTTCACAATATCTGTATCGATTTCTTCATAATGGCAAAGACCGATTACAGAGAGCGCATTTAAAATGTTATGATCGCCATATCCTGGAATTCGGAAGGTTGCGTAAAATTCATTTCGAACGAAAACATCAAATGTTGTTCCTTTTTCGTCAAACGCAGCATTGCGCGCTTGAAAATCATTTTCTTCACCAAATCCATAAAAAACAACAGGAACATTTGCTTGAATGCCCTGCAAGTATTCATCATCTCCGCAAGCAAATATTGCTTTTTTCACTTGCATTGCCATTTCTTGAAATGCAGATAACACATCTTGAACATCTGCGAAATAATCTGGATGATCAAAGTCAATGTTTGTCATGACTGCATAATCAGGTGCATACGATAAAAAGTGACGACGGTATTCGCATGCTTCAAAAACAAAATACTGGGCTTCTTTTGCCCCTCTCCCTGTTCCATCTCCTATTAAGTAAGAAGTGGGAGATGCGCCGCTGACAACATGTGCCATTAAACCTGTTGTAGACGTTTTTCCATGTGCGCCTGTAATCGCAATACTTGTAAAATTTTGAATGAAGTCGCCTAAAAATTTATGATAGCGAATGACCGGCACGCCAATTTCTTTTGCGCGCTTTATTTCTTCATGGTCATCATTAAATGCATTTCCCGCAATTACGGTCATGCCTTCTTGAATATTCTCTGCGTTAAATGGCAAAATGAGAATTCCTGCTTCTTCAAGAGCTTTTTGTGTAAAAAATGTTTTTTCAACATCAGATCCCTGCACCTCATAGCCTTTATCATGAAGAATATGGGCAAGGGCGCTCATTCCAGAGCCTTTTATCCCAACAAAATGATATGTTGTCATCATTAAACCTCCAGCATTCTCTAGCCTTTTACATATAGTATATGTATTGCCGCTTCATTCGAAACGACCAGCAGACAATCATTGCATTTGTCCATTATAACATTTTTTTTATAGGGTGACTACGCCTCGAAAAAACCGGTGCAGAAGCACCGGTTCTTTAGTTTAGCTCTTCCAGGTAAGCAAAAAACTCTTCTTCTGATAGGAGCACTTCACGTGGCCGACCAGCACGCTGTCCTGAAACAAGTCCTTGAGCTTCCATCATTTCAATAAGTCGTGCGGCACGGTTATAGCCTACTTTTAAATGCCGTTGCAGCATTGAAGTAGAAGCTCCTCCTTGCCTGACAACTAATTCACATGCTTCTTGAAACAATTCATCTTCTTCTTCGTGAACTGCTGCTTTTTGCAAAAGTTCTTCTTGTTTAAACAAATAATCTGGCTTTTGCTGTTCGCTAACAAATCGGACAACCTCATCAATTTCCTCGTTTGTAACAAACGTTCCCTGCAAACGCACTGCTTCATTAGCCCCATTATTCAAAAACAGCATATCGCCTTTGCCAAGTAATTTTTCTGCTCCTACTTTATCTAAAATAGTCCGGGAATCAATTTGGGAAGAAACAGAAAAAGCAATGCGAGTCGGGATATTAGCTTTAATCAGTCCGGTAATAACATCCACAGATGGGCGCTGTGTCGCAACAATCAAATGAATGCCGCATGCTCTTGCTTTTTGCGCAATCCGGCAGATAGATTCTTCTACGTCGCCTGGAGCCATCATCATCAAGTCAGCAAGTTCATCAATGACGATCACTAAATATGGCAAATTCGGCTCATTAAATTCTGATTCATTTACCTTTGCATTATAAGAAGCCATGTCACGCACTCCCGCATGAACAAATAGCTGATAGCGGCGTTCCATTTCTTCTACCGCCCACTTCAAGGCGGCCGTTGCTGCTTTTACATCGGTTATCACCGGGCTTGCCAGATGCGGGATACCGTTATATGGTGTTAATTCAACCATTTTAGGGTCAATTAACAACAGTTTTAATTCGTGTGGAGCTGCTTTGTATAATAAACTGACTAAAATTGAATTAATGCAAACACTTTTCCCGGATCCTGTAGCACCGGCAATAAGGCCATGCGGCATTTTCTGCAAATCAAGCACAACCGGATTTCCCGCAATATCAAGCCCCAGTGCTGAGGCAAGAGGTGAGTTAGCTGATTGAAATTTATTATCCCGGATAATTTCACTTATAAAGACCGGGCGGCTTTGGTCATTCGGCAGTTCAATTCCGACCACCTGTGTTCCAGGAATTGGTGCCTCGATCCGAATTGTTCTGGCGGCCAGGCTGCGTTTAATATCGTCTGTTAAACTAACTATTTTGCTTACCTTTACACCAATAGCGGGTGTTACTTCAAAACGTGTAATAGAAGGCCCTGTAGTGACACCTGTAACTTCAGCATCAATATTAAAGCTTTTTAACGTTTCATTTAAAAGAGCTGCTTTTTCTTTTACCCACGTATCGTCAGCTGTTTGTTCTGCAGGCGGAGTTAAAAAAGAAAGCGGCGGGCGATCCAGCTTTTCTGTTATCTTTGTTTGTCCACCGGTTTTCTCAAGCGGGATAGCTGGCTTTTCAATTTGTGCAGCAGGTTTTTCTTGTGAAGCAGACTTTGGCTGTTGCTTTAGTGCAGGAACCGCCAGTTTTTCGCGATCTTTCTTTAGCATAATTACATTAAAAGGCGAATGGCGCCGTTCTCTTGGTTGTGCAGTGCGAGTGCTGGCTGAAATTAGATCGCTTTCGTTTTTAAGAGAATCGTTTTTTTCAGAAACTTTATTTATAATCGTTTTTTGCTCCAGGCTTTCTTTTCTCACGGGCTTTTCAAATTCAGCCGGACGGCTTGGTTGTTCTTTTGGAAACAATAAAAGAGCGTCATGATTATTTCCTTCCCATTCGCGTTCTGAACTTAAAACGGCCTTTTCCTCTTTTTTCAACGGCCGGTCGCGAAATCCATAAATAGGCGAAGGGATGTCTGTCGGCGTAAATGGGCGCGGTGCAATTCGGGCAGCAGGCTTATACAAAGGCTGGTAACTTTTTTCACTAACAACTGGTTCAGCTTCTTTTACTTCGCGTTCGCTCCAACGGGGAGGGCGAGGATCCGTTGTTAATTCTTTAAGGTCACTTCTTTTTAATGTGGGATAGCGATAAGCAACACGGGTTGATAGTTGCTGGGCAGCAGGCCAAGCAGAAGTTGCAGCTGTCTGCTTGCTTTTTTCTGCTGAAGAGGGCGATTCAGCAGGTGCTTGTTTTTTTTCCAACTGCAGCTTCTCACCTTTTATTTCATTTACTTCTATTTCCTCTTCAATAATTTCAATTTCTTCTCTAAAATAAGAAAGAAACTTTTTTAACAGGCTCATTTATAACCACTCTTTCTCCTTGAAGTCATTTTCATTGTACCAGCTATAAAAGATTTGTTAACAAAAAAATGAAATTTCGAGAAATTATCAGGGGAAAGTATAAGAATACCTTACTTTTTCTGAGGGCGGTTTTTTGCCATTATAAAAATAGGTTCAAGCTTGCCCTCCTCATAAACAAATGAAAGTGCAGTAATCGGCACGCGTCCTGCAGCAAAAAAGCTCATCGCCATTTGCGCTAAAATATCGTATCCTGTATGGTTGCGGATATCCCCAATAATAAGCACATCCCCGTGTGGAACTGAAACGGTCATGTCTCCTTTCACCTTTTCACTCATTTCTTTTAAAAAGCGGTCATTTAAAATGCGTGTTGCATCATAGCCATCATTTGAGTTTAAAAAGTAAAAAACATTCCCCGCAACAGTATCTTCCTTCATATTCAGCGGAAGAGACCGAAGATTAAAGCGGGCAACTTCCCGAATTTGCTCTGGCGTCCAGTTTTCTTTTTTCATTAGCTTTTCATCAATAAGCCGATAGGTTGAGCCCAGGTCGACAGCATAATAAATCCGCGTTTCTGCTGTATGTTCATCATAAAAAAGCGGTACGCCTTCTTCTGCTTCTTTAGGAAAAGACGCTGCACGTATGACCGGAAAAATTCGTTTTTCTTTTTCTTCTTTTTTGCTGGATCCGTCAAACGCGTTTAGCGCTTCATTTACATAATAAATCGTTTCTTCAGCCGCCTTTTCGACATTTCCTTCAAATTTAGCAAGTATGCCGCCAAGGGACACCGTTACCCCTTTTTTTGTATTGGTGTTTTCAAAGCGCATTTCTTCTTTTTCACGATCAAAGGCAATCGTTCGATTTTCTTTTTTTAACGCTTCTTCAAGCGCACGCTTGAGCTTTAAAGTAGACATAAAGTACCTCGCTTTCTTTACTTGCTTTTAATGGTTTCTGCTGTTGTTTTATCCATTGCTGTAACCAGTTTAACAAGCAGCTCTTTTGCTGCTTCGTAATCGTCCGTGTGAATAATAGATGAATGAGTATGAATGTATCGGGAACAAATACCGATTACAGCGCTTGGCACACCATTGCCGGATGTATGAACACGCCCTGCATCTGTTCCGCCAGGCGAAACAAAATACTGGTATGGGATTTTGTTGGCTTCAGCTGTATCGAGCACATAGTCACGCATTCCGCTGTGAGTAACCATTGAACGGTCAAAAATGCGTAAAAGCACGCCTTTTCCTAACTGGCCGAACTCTGTTTTATTACCGGATGCATCGTTTGCCGGACTTGCATCAAGCGCAAAAAATACGTCTGGGTTAATTAAATGTGAGGCGGTTTGAGCTCCTCGAAGCCCTACTTCTTCTTGAACCGTTGCACCAGCATAAAGCATGTTCGGCAAAGACTTTCCGTGTACTTCTTTTAATAGTTCCAGAGCAAGTCCGCAGCCATATCGGTTATCCCAAGCTTTGGCCATAATTTTTTTAGGATTTGAAAGTGGGGTAAAAAGAGAAACAGGCAAAATGGATTGTCCTGGCTTTACGCCAATGGCAACCGCATCTTTTTTGTCATCCGCTCCAATGTCAATCAGCATGTTTTTAATTTGCATAGGCTTGCTGCGCTGGTCTTCTGTTAACAAATGTGGAGGCGTTGATGAAATCACGCCTTCTACCGGCCCTTTTCCCGTGTAAATGCGGACTCGCTGTGCAAGCATCGTTTGATTCCACCAGCCGCCAAGTGTTTGGAATCGAATCATGCCGTTGTCCGTAATAGCGGTAACCATAAACGCCACTTCGTCCATGTGGCCAGCAACCATTACCCGCGGACCGTTTTCATCTCCTTGTTTGACCCCAAATACGCTGCCAAGGTTATCCTGAATAATAGCATCTGCATAAGGTTCCATTTGTTTTTTCATAAACGCCCGGACAGCTTGTTCATCTCCCGGTGCCCCCGGAAGTTCTGTTAATATTTTAAACATATTTTTTGTTTCTGAATTCATTTGACTGCTCCTTCCGTGCTTTGTTTTCATTTATTATACCGGAAATTCCATGGAAGTTGGAATGAAGCGCATTTTAGTTTTCCAGAAAGCAGAGTTCTTGTATACTATAAGAGCAGCCAATCAGAGATACAGGGGGTTTCATCATGGTAAAGTATGCTCGAACAGCTTTTTTGATCGGTGCAGCTGCAGGAGCAGCGATCGCCATTTTGGTTCAAAAACAAACGTCCGAATCAATGAATGTATCACCTGAAAAAGTATTAAAACAAGTGAAAGAAACATTTAAACAGCAAGGCCCGATTGACGGCTCCTGGATTCAAATGAAGCCTGAGCAAGTTGAAAGAAACGGTTTTCAAACACTCATTTATAAAGGCGGTATTTCGCGTCCCGGCAAAGAAGGAAACGAGCAATTTGAATTTTCAGCAGACGCAAAAACAGGCACACTTTTGAATGTGCAAGCCGTCCAGTAAATGCAGCTATAAAAAAAGCGCAAACGAGAAAACTCGTTTGCGCTTTTTATTTAGCTGTTTGAACGAAATTGAAACTTCGCTTCCGACCGGTAAATACGCTGTCCTTTAGCGGAAAACTTTTCTTCGTACTCCGTCATGACGTTTCCTTCAAAATCGCTGTTATGAAGATCCAAACTAACAAATGTAAGGAGCATTCCATATTCCGAAAAACTCTTTAACGAATATTCAAATAACCCCTGATTATCCGTTTTAAAGTGAACTTCTCCACCTTCAGGCATAAGAGACTCATACAAATTTAAAAAGCTTTTATATGTTAGACGGCGCTTTTCATGCCGCGTTTTTGGCCATGGATCTGAAAAATTCAAATAAACCCGGTCAATTTCGCCTTTTTCAAAATAATCAAGCAAATCTGCACCATCTACATTTAACAGCTTCAAATTCGGCAAATCAGCTTCAATTAATCGATCAAGAGCTGTGATAATAACACTTTCATACAGCTCAACACCAATGTAATTAACAGACGAATTATTTTTTGCCATTCCTGTGACAAATTGCCCTTTTCCTGTACCCACTTCAATATGGACCGGATTGTTATTTCCAAAAATTTCATGCCAGCGCCCTTTTGCTTTTTCAGGCTCTGGAATAATGTATTGTGGATGGGCGTCAATTTTTTCGCGTGCCCACGGTTTATTTCTTAAACGCATCTTGCATTGTCTCTCCATTTCCAAATAAATTCTGTTTATCTAACATTAAATGATGCAAAGCAGAAAGGCTGCAATTCAAATCATGAAACCGGCTTTTCTCCCGATTCCATTCAATTGACAAAAGCAGCTGGGCAGCTGCATACCATTTCATGCGGTGGAAAAAAGAAGGAGTGAGCTCCATTCCATATTCAGCAAGCCAGTTTTTCCATTTGTCTTTTTTCACATAACCAAATAATAAAGTCCCAATATCAATCGCAGGGTCTGCAATCATTGCACCATCCCAGTCAATCAGGAATAGTTCATCATCATCTGATAAAAGCCAGTTATGATGATTTACATCATTATGGCAAACAACAAAGTGAGATTCCGGCACATCCGGCATATGTGTTTCCAAAAAACGCACAGCTGCAGATACGTCAGGGTGCGTGTAAAGAATATCTAAACGCGAGTAGATTTCAGTCAGCATCATGGATGGCAGAAAAGGCTGTTTTCCAAGCCTTTTTAACATATTTAAAAGAGGGGCTGACGAATGGATTTTCCCCATAAGTCTGGCAACACGGTCAGATTGCATTTCATTCGGAGCCAGTTCTCGCCCATTCATCCAGTGCTGGGCTGAAATTACGTCACCATTTTCCAGCCTCTTTGTCCAAACAAGCTTAGGAACGATTCCCTCAGCTGAGAGCATGGCAAGGAAAGGAGAAGAATTCCGTTTTAAAAACAGCTCTTTTCCAGCATGTCGTGCAAAAAATGCTTTTCCAGTTACGCCTCCTGCAGGCGTGATTTCCCAGTCTCCGCCAAGAAAATGTTCCACAATACCTCACCTTTTCATAAAAAAAAGACAGCAGCCGCTTCGAAAAACAATCGCTGTCTTTTTTGTTAATCCTCTCGTTCCTACACTGTATGAGTTATTGTAACATGAATTTTCTTTTTCGACTAGTTCCATTCGACAAGAATCTACCGAACAAAAACAGCACAGCTAAACGGGTCAACTCTGGCATTTATAAGCCCTTTATCAAGCATTTCGACACCTGCTTGTTTGCCATTGACAACCTGGCCCCATTCTTTTCCTTCCGGAAGCATAAAACTTGAAACACTGCTACCGATATTGAAACTCAAAACCAAGTCGTTCCATGTTCCATATGAACTTACATCTTTTAACCATACTGTCAGCGTATCAGAGTTTGATGGCCATTTTACAATATGATGGCAAATCGCTTCCTCTATCTTTATACGCAATGCACCCGTTGCTTTACGAAGCTTAATTAAGCCTTTTACATACTGAACGTGATCAATAAACTCACCGCGCCGGCGCCAATCCATTTGGTTGATGAAATCAGAGCTTGTAAAGCTGTTTTCTACCCCTTGCTTTGTTCGGCAAAATTCTTGTCCAGCATGTATAAATGGAATTCCTTGTGCCAGCAAAACAAAAGCTGTAGCCAGCAAATGTCTTTTTCTATTTGAATCTGACTCACCAGGAAAGCAAGCTTCAAGTTTGTCCCAAAGTGTATAATTATCATGGCACTCTACATAGTTAATGGACTGTGCCGGAGAATGGAATAAACCATTTCCTCCTCCGCATCTCACATTTGCAGTAAGCGCTGCAAACGCATTATCCAACAGTTGATTGTTTCCTAGAGCAAACCCTTTTTCAAACAATTGGAATGTACTTCCCTTTATTGAATCGCGAAACCGGTCATTAAAAAAGCCAATGTCACGGAGTTGTCCTTCATTTGGGATAGAAGATTTTTTGTCAGGAGCTAAAGCCGTATCTAAATCCCATCCTTCTCCTAAAATAATGGCATCAGGTTTTTTTCTGCGAATGCGCTTTGACACTTCCTGTATCGTTTCTACATCAATTAAGCCCATTAAATCAAAGCGAAATCCATCCAGGTTGTAAGCAGTCAGCCAGTATTCAAGTGAATCAAGAATAAACTTCCTGCCCATTTTCCGTTCAGATGCAAAATCATTTCCGCAGCCTGATCCATTTGATGGCGCTCCGTCATGGCGGTACCTGAAAAAATATCCCGGAACAAGGCGTTCAAATGAAGAAGTTTCACGAACAAAAACATGGTTGTATACCACATCCATGATAACGCGTATTTTTTTTTCATGAAACGCTTCAATCATTTGCTTTAACTCAACAGCTCTTGCATATAAATCGGCCGGATCTGTACTAAAACTTCCTTCTGGAACATTAAAATACAACGGGTTATATCCCCAATTGTAATTAGCTGAAAAATCAATATCAGATACACCAAAAAAGTCAAAAAACGGCATAAATTGTATATGAGTCACTCCAAGAGAAGCAACATAGTCAAGCCCTGTGGGCTGTCCGTCCGGACTTTGCGTTCCTTTTTCTGTTAATCCTAAATAAAGCCCCCGCTTTTTTATGCCGCTTTCAGGCTGAATGGACAAATCGCGAATCGATGCTTCATAAATAACTGCATCAAGCGGTGATGAAAAAGGCGGCAAATCAAACCTGGTTACTTTCATTTTTTCTTCATCAACAATTCGTGACCATTCACTATGAACAGATACCATTTTAGCGTAGGGATCTACAGCTTCATGCCAAATGTTATTAACACGAACCTGATACTGATAATAGTACCCTTCTGCATCTTCGCTTAATTCTACTTCAAATATACCTGACGGTCCCCGCTTCATCGGAATATACCGCAACGGCCTGTCTTTTTCTTCTTTATATTTCACAAATGCTTCTGTAGCAGTGGGAGCCCAGACACGAAAGGAAGTTTTATCCTTTTGATAGTAACTGCCCAATTCTCCATCATAGTAAAAAAGCTGATCAAACTCTTTTGTTCGAACTACAGCGCCTATTTGCAAGTCAGTCCGCATAAGGCGTTCATCCAGTATCACGTGCTCCATTCCAAATTCCGGAATGTCGGTTACTTGACATGTATATTTGATAGTGGACTCCAGGTCTTGTTTGTGAATGATTTTCATTTTCGTAACATTGCTTGCACTTTCTATATAAAACGATGAAGATTGCCCTGAATAATAATGTTTTGGC
>JAPSKG010000205.1 GCA_031177795.1 Domibacillus sp. | reverse complement strand
TGGAAGGCATATCCCCGGTTGCAGATTATTTCGTTATTTGTCATGGAAACTCAGATAAACAGGTACAGGCGATTGCTCGTGAAATAAAAGAAAAAGCGGAAGAGCTTGGAGCCGATATTAAACGGATGGAAGGATTTGACGAAGCTCGCTGGGTACTTATTGACGTTGGCGATGTGGTAGTCCATGTTTTTCACCGTGATGAACGAGTGTATTACAATTTAGAACGTCTATGGGGCGATGCGCCGCAAATTGATGTGCTAACATCATGAGTTATAACCGGTTCGCGTCTGTGTATGATGCTTTAATGCAGGATGCACCGTACGATGAATGGAATAATTATTTACAGAAAGAAGCGTTGCCGGGTACCCTGATCGATATAGGCTGTGGAACAGGTGAACTTTCTGTCCGCTTTGCCCATGCAGGGTTTCAAGTAACCGGTGTGGATTTATCCGGTGATATGCTCGCGATTGCAAGGGAAAAAGCAGAGATGCATAAATTATCTATTCCGCTTTTTCAACAAGATATGCGAGAGCTGGAAGGACTGGGACCATTTCAAACAGCGGTCATTTTCTGTGATTCACTTAATTATCTGAAAACAGAAGAAGATGTGCAAAAAACATTTCAATCTGTTTATTCCCAGCTTGAACCGGGGGGCCTGTTTTTGTTTGATGTGCACTCTGCCTATAAAATCAATCATGTTTTTCAAGATCAAACTTTCGCAGATGCAGCAGAAGACATTTCATTTATTTGGAATGCCTTTCCGGGGGAGTATCCTGATAGCGTTGAACATGAATTGACATTTTTTGTTCAAGCTGAAAATGGTTTATATGACCGATTTGATGAAGTGCATTATCAGCGGACATTTAGTCCTGGACAATATAAGCTTTGGCTTGAAAAAGCAGGATTTAATGTTGTATCTGTTACAGCTGATTTTACCGATAAAGCACCATGGAAAGAGTCAGAACGTATTTTTATTAAAGCAAAAAAGAGCAGCTAATTAAAAAGCTGCTCTTTTTTGTAAAGGTTTTGTAAAGAAGAAGGAAAAAAGGAAAAATTGTCGAATCAGTTTTTAATGCCAAATGCGGCAGATGCCTCTTTTCTGTCTTCAGCAGCTTTTTGCTGCGTCATTCTGCACAACAATGAAAATAACTCGCCAGCGTAAGAGTCTATTACCGCAATGCCGCGTCCGGTTACGCCCCCCTTAGCTGCAGTCCGCTCTGTCAGCGTCTCCAATGTCCATTCCTTTTTTTTCAGCATATCTCCAAGACCAATCATCATATGCACGGCAAGCTGTTCTGCTTCTTCTTTTGTTAAGCCGTAATGAACGGCTTGATCTGCATACATGCAGGCCATTTTAGAAAAAAAAGCCGGACCGCATCCTGTTAAATCTGAGGCAGCACGTACTACTTTGTCATCCGCTTCAAATACAATCCCTGAAATTTGCTTAAGAAGCCTAAGGATTGTTATTTGCCAGTTTGAATGGCATGACTGGCCAAATGTGTACAAAATGCCTCCTGAGGCCGCCGAATTTGTAACAGATGGAATAACACGCCCGCAAGAGCAGGAAAGAATGGCTTCCATTTGATCGGTAGAAACAGCGCTTGCGGTTGAAATAACACAGTGTTCAGTTGTCAGTAAAGGAGAAATGGTTTCAAGGAGCTGCTTTAAATCTGGCTGGCGAACGCAAACAAAAAGTAATTTTGCTTTTTTCGTGACTTGATCCACAGATTGGCAAAATTGAACACCAGGAAAAGATGAACGAAGCTGAAGCGCTTTTTCAGGGGAACGGTTGTAAATGTAAATATTCTCTGGAAGAAGGGCTGACGATGTGATAAATGCTTCTGTTAAAACTGTTCCAATGCTTCCTGTGCCGATAATACCAATGTTCATGATCAATTCTCCTTTCCTATTCATCTTTTAACACTACGCGGGCAAAAATAATTTATTCCAATTGGTTTGGAGGGAAAAAAATGAATGTGCAGGACACTGTAAAAAAATTTAAATTCCCCATCGCAGGAGGAATTGCTGCGGGTATGCTCTGGCTAAACAGTTTATCGGAGGAAAAATCGGCTTTGCCGGCTCCTGAACAAGCGATTGTAGAACAAGCGGTTAAAGTACCAGTTGCTGAACAACGCCAGCCAGAAAAAGCTGTGCCTGCAGAGATTGCTGTTGACATAAAAGGAGCTGTTGCCACGCCAGGCATTTACAGGATGTTAAACAGTGAGCGGGTTAATGAAGCGATTGAAAAAGCTGGCGGACCGACGAAACAAGCAAATATGCAGGCCATTAATCTTGCACAAAAGGTACAAGATGAAATGGTCATTTATGTACCTGAAATTGGTGAAGACGCTCCGCCAGAAATTCCTTCATCCAGTACTGCAGCAACTTCAGCAAATGATGCATCCTCCAGTTCAGAAAGTGAAAAACCATTTATTAACATTAATGATGCAGACTTGTCAAAACTGCAAGAACTGCCTGGTATTGGTGAATCAAAGGCACAGGCAATTATTGATTACCGGCAAACAGATGGGCCGTTTTCATCATTGGAACAATTAAAAAGCGTACCGGGAATTGGCGATAAAATATATGAAAAACTTGCACCGCTGATTACTTTACATTAATCAGCATTTGACGAACAAAAACAGGTACCGCTAAACTAAAAGCAATAAACCGGCCGCAGACCGGGTAAAACAGAAAAGAGGTTTTTGAGTAATGGAAAGAAAAAGCTGGGACGATTACTTTTTAAATATTGCAGAAGTTGTGGCAACTCGCTCAACATGTAACCGGCTTAATGTGGGCTGTGTGATTGTAAAAGATAAGCATATAGTATCAACAGGCTATAATGGCTCTATCCACGGCCATGAACATTGCCAGGAAGCAGGATGCTTGCTTTCTGAACAAGGGCGCTGTATTCGCTGCCTGCATGCGGAATTAAACGCTGTGCTGCATGCGGAGCGTGATAAATTAAAAGGTGCTTCTGCTTATGTTACACACGAACCTTGTGAAAACTGTGCTAAAACACTTGCACAAGCTGGAGTTGGGCGTATTATTTACCGGAATGCTTATCCGAACAAGTGGAACAGCCATTTTTTAAAAGATATTGATGTTTTGCATGTTCCTTCTTCTTAAAAAAGGAGGTTTTAAATGATCTATCTTCAGATGAGTACGGCAGCCCTTGCCGCTATCTTAGCAGCATTGGGCGCTTCGCAAGAAGTTATGCTTTTTTTGCTTTTGCTAGGTGCTGTTTTTTTTATGCAAGCCAGCCGGCCTCATCGACTTTGGATTATTTCAGCTTTTATATTGTTTTATGGAAATTCTTCTTTGCATGAAAAAAAACAGGCTTCTTTTTTTACAGGGAATGAAACCAATTGGGTTATTACGTTTAAAGATAACGTTGTAATTGATGGTGACCAGCTCAAAGGAAGCATAAAAGAAACTTTTACTGGAGAAGCATTTCAATTAATTTACCGAATTAAGTCAGAGCAAGAAAAAAACCGGCTTAAAGAACGTTTAAAGCCTGGATTAACATGCCGGCTAACAGCAAAAGCAGAACTGCCAAAAACCGCAAGAAATAAAGGTGAATTTAATTATCGTTTTTATCTGTCGACTTTTCAGACATTTTTTATTTTAACTCCTGAAGCAATTCCTCTTGAAAAATGCAAAATGAATCATTCCTTTTTTTATAAGCCAGCCAAATGGCGGGCAGTTGCTTTAAACCATATTTATACTCGGTTTCCAGTTCCGCTTTCTTCTGTGGGGGCTGCTTTGCTTTTTGGTGACCGGTCGGCTGAATCTCAAGAAACAAAAGAAGATTATGAAAGGCTTGGAATTGTGCATATTTTATCTATTTCCGGCTTGCACGTCACATTTTTAGTAGGCCTTCTTTTTTTTCTGCTTATTCGCTTCGGAATAACGAGAGAAAAAGCCGCTATCTTATTGATATGTATATTGCCGTTTTATGCATGTTTAACAGGGGCAGCACCTCCTGTAGTGCGGGCGTGCCTTATGACAGGTGCTGTTTTAGCAGCAGCTTCAAGCCGCACACAATTAAAGCCTTCTTTTGCATTAGGAGCCGCTTTTTTAATTCTGACTTTTGTTAACCCTTATATCGTCTTTCAAGCAAGCTTTCAATTGTCATTTGCCGTAACATGGGCTCTTGTGTTAAGTTCAGGCTTAATTTTAAAGAAAGCTACACAGCCACTAAACATGTCTATTGCAATTTCTGTTGTCTCGCAAATTGCTTCATTGCCTATTCT
>JAPSKG010000204.1 GCA_031177795.1 Domibacillus sp. | reverse complement strand
GCAGGACGCCGCGCTCTTAGTCTTTGATCCTTGGGCCTGCACGATGCAGGTCACAAAGACGTTGCGGCAGGACGCCGCGCTCTTAGTCTTTGATCCTTGGGCCTGCACGATGCAGGTCACAAAGACGTTGCGGCAGGACGCCGCGCTCTTAGTCTTTGATCCTTATACAACAGCATCAGCAGTTAAGTAAATACGAAGCATGTCTTTATCAGAAAGAAAATCAGCAAGGGTGTAGCGGTTTAAAACAGCCATATAAGCTTGAAGAGCTTCGAAAAAAACATGTCTTAGTCCGCAAATGGGTGTGATAACGCATCGATTCCGGTCTTCTGCAAAACACTCAACAATGTGAAAATCATCTTCTGTTTTCCGGACAACAGCACCGATATTAATATCTGCTGGATCAAGGGCCAGACGGATCCCGCCATTGCGTCCTCGAACCGCCTCAATATAACCCAGCTTGCCGAGCTCATGCGTTACTTTCATTAAATGGTTTTTTGAAATTTTGTAAGCTTCAGCAATTTCTTTTATGTTTGAAAGCTCACCTTTGTTTTTAGCACCGAGAAAAATAAGTACCCGCAATGAATAATCTGTATACAGTGTTAGCTTCATTTCTCTCACCTTTCTTATAAAGATTATTATGTCATGCGATAAGAGGAAAGTGCAATTTTAAACAAAGTTTAAATATGTATTCCGGAAATTTCTCTTTTTTTATTCAATTGTAAAATAAGCATGTAAGTAAAAGGAATAATTTTTACAGGTAATGGCTAAAAGCCTATAAAAAACCGCAGAATCTTTTCTGGATTCTACGGCGTTAGTACATCAGTTATCGTTTCTTGTTCATAACGTTCACTAAGGACGCTGGCTCGTTCAGGACGGCTAATAAAATAACCTTGAATAGAGTCGCATCCTAGATTGTTTAAAATATGCAGCTGCTCTTCTTTTTCCACACCTTCCGCGGTGACCGTTAAACCAAAAAGCTTTGCCAGTTGAATAATCATTTCAACAAGCGCTTTTGCTTCAGCAGATATATGAACATCGTCAATAAACGATTTATCAATTTTTAACTGGTCAATGGGAAGCCTTTTTAAATAGGTAAGAGAAGAAACTCCTGTGCCAAAATCATCAAGTGAAAGAGATATTCCTTCTTTTTTCAACTCATCAATAACACTTAAAGCGTTTGAAAATTGTTCCATGATAGACGTTTCTGTAATTTCCAGTTCAACATGATGAGCCGACAGACCGTGACGTTTCAAAGTTTGTTTTACAGTTTGAGTAAGGCGGTCTGACAAAAACATCGGAGCAGAAATATTAATGGCTACCCGTTTAATGGTATGGTTCTTACTTTCCCACTGTTTCATTTGACGGCATGCTTCATCTAATATCCACTTTGTTAGGTCAAAAATAAACCCATTTTTTTCGGCGATAGGGATAAAGATGGCCGGTGACACAAAACCATGAACAGGACTTTCCCAGCGAATTAGCGCTTCAACAGAATCGGCCAGGCCGGTATGAAGGTTAAGTTTCGGCTGGTAGCACAAATAAAATTCTTGATTTTCCAGCGCTTTTTGGAAACTCATGGCGAGCTGACGTTCTAAATCCTGGTCGTGAAAGTGTGTATTATACAAAATAACTTCATTTTTCCCACTATGTTTTACATGGCGGAGAGCGCGTTCTGCATTTAGAATTAAATCATTAAAATTTGAACCATGTTCAGGAGCAAGCACAACCCCGGCAGAAAATGTAATATGCAAAGGTTCACCAAATATAGGAAAAGAGCTTTTCAACAAAAGAAACCGGGCAGACAGCAAATCTTGAATTTCTTTGCAGCTAAATGTTCCAGGAACAGCCAGTGCAAATTTGTTTCCTTCAATTCGTGCGGCTAACCCGAATTGAGGAGTTAATTGTTTTAAACGTCTGGAAAATTCAATAATCAGCTGGTTGCCGCTCTCATATCCATAAGTTTCATTAATCCATTTGAAATTGTCTATATCAATGATCGCGACAGCAATCGGCAAGTTTAAAGGCGTTGTGCGTGCTTGAATAAATTGTTCCAAACTACGCCGGTTTGGCAAATTTGTCAAATCATCTGTATAAGCAAGGTGCAAAGCAGTTTTTCTATCTAAAGAAGAAAGGGCCACCATAAACAAAAAAATAATGCCAATTGGAAGCAAAACAAGCAAAATTATAAAGTTTGGCATAGTTACAAAATGGCTTGATGTAAACACACTTTCCGGTAAGTGAAAAAAAACCGATTTAACACTTGAATAGTGCATGCTGACAATAGCGGTTGCCATAAGCAAGGCAGCCAGCAACTTTAAAAGAAAACTGCGCTTATACATAAAACGGGAAAAAAGCTGCAATAAAATAAAAAAAGAACTTATTGCAATAAGAAAAGAAAAAAGGGTGGCTGAAGAATTGTACTGTGCTTGCGCATCTGTTTGCAGCGCCATTATGCCAATGTACAGCATTACTGCCATGCCTGATCCTGTTAGAACAGAAGTTGCAGTAAAAGTCCACCAGTGTTTTTTTAGCTTGTACAGCGCTGTAAAAGCAAGATAAGCAGTTAAAACAGCTAAAATCATGGAAATAAAAATAAATGAAATGTTATAAGTAAAAGAGACTGATAGAGTTAAAGAAGTTATTCCAATAAAATGTACAGTCCAGGCAGTTAATCCTAGAGATAAAGAAGCGGCTTTTAACCACATATTCATTTTTGTTTGTACTGAATGAACAATACGTTCATTCATTGTTAAAGTAACAAAAGAGCCTATAACAGCGATTAAAACAGAAATAGCTGTTATTCCGGCATTATTAAATTCTAATAAATTGATCATAGGTAAAATGGACCCCGTATATTGTTTTATTTCCACTTCATTCTATCAGATTAATGTAAATGGAAGAATAAGATTCTGTTAATTTTTAAAATGGAGGCAATGATAGATTTATATATTTACCATTCTCTTTCCTCTTTAGAAAGTGTAAAATACTGAATAACGCAAAACGAAAAAGTAAGGAAAAACAAGGTGGGAATGTAAAATGGATAAGTCTTCGTTTATTGGTATTTTCTTAGGTATTATCGCGGTTGGTGTTGGTATGTTTTTAAAAGGGGTTAGTCCGGTTGTTCTTCTTAACCCTGCCGCTTTTTTAATTATTCTTTTGGGGACAGTTGCAGCCGTCACTATTGCATTTCCGGGATCAGAGCTGAAAAAATTGCCGAAATTATTTGGTATTTTGTTTAAAAACCAAGTAAGAATGACTCCTCAAGAAGTGATAAAGATATTTACCGAATGGGCCGAGCTTGCCCGAAAAGAAGGGTTGCTGTCTCTGGAAGTAAAAATGGCGGATGTGAAAGATGACTTTTTAAAGAATGGAATGAATTTAGCCGTAGATGGCCAAAGTGCGGATTATATTCGTGACGTATTAAATGAAGAAATTGCTGCAATGGAAGAACGTCATACAGCAGGTGCTGCTATTTTTGTGCAAGCAGGGACGTACGCACCCACACTTGGGGTACTTGGTGCCGTAGTGGGACTGATTGCTGCTCTTGGAAATATGTCTGATACCTCGGCATTAGGGGAAGCCATTTCTGCTGCGTTTGTGGCTACTCTTCTCGGTATTTTTACAGGATATGTGTTATGGCATCCATTTGCAAACAAATTAAAGCGCAAGTCTGCATTGGAAGTTAAAGTTAAAGAAATGATGGTTGAAGGGATTTTGTCCATTCTTGAAGGAGAAGCGCCCCGGGTGATTGAACAAAAATTGGCTTCTTACCTGCCTGCAAGCGAAAAGCGGGCGTTGCTAGATAACACAAGGGGAGGACAGGGAGATGGCGCAGCGTAAAAAACGTAAAAAACATCAGGAAGAGCATATAGATGAATCCTGGCTTATTCCGTATGCGGATTTGCTGACGCTCCTTCTGGCCTTGTTTATTGTTTTATTCGCAGGTAGTTCGGTAGATGTACAAAAATTTCAAGCAATTGCTGCAGTTTTTAACAGCGAAATGAAGGGAAGCAGCATATTTGACTTTCCCAGTCCGGTTGAAAGCCCCGAAATGTCTGAAACAGAAAAAGAAAACAATTTAAAAAAAGTAGATCAAAAAGAATTAAAAGAAATGCAAGAAAAAATGAAAACCTATATTGAAGAAAACAACTTGCAAAATAAAGTCGAGACCGTGTTAAGTGGTGACGGACTTTTGCTGCGCATTCGAGATAATGTGCTTTTTCATTCGGGCTCAGCTGATATTCAGCCAGAGCAAATGCAAAGTGC
>JAPSKG010000203.1 GCA_031177795.1 Domibacillus sp. | reverse complement strand
GGTTTTGTTAGCCAACCATTGCCTCCCTTTTTTTGGTTTTAGAAAAAAATGTTACCTTGTCTCCTACCCTTTTTTGCTTTTCTTAAACCTATTAAGCACTTTGTTTTTTAGCACAGGTTTAAAAAAGTTGTGCTAAAAAAGTTTAGTCGTTCGTCTAATAGGGTATAAAACTTCAGGGTTTTTTTACATAATTTAATCAAAATGGAAAAAGGGGGAAAGATCTTGAAAAAAAAGAATTATATTTTCTTTGCGTTTGTTTTGATTATCGCAAATATTCTTGCGGCATGTTCTTCGAAAGAAACAGAAACGGAGAAAAATGGAGCATCAAAAACGATTAACTTTATGCACTGGCGCGGAGAAGACAAAGCAGCTTTTGAAAAACTGGCCGCTCAGTTCAAAGAAGAAACAGGCATTACAGTAGAAATGTCCATTTATCCTTCCGAACAATACCCTGTCCAGCAAGTTTTACGTGACGGCGCCACAGGGGATGTGTTTGCTTCGAATCCCGGCTATCAGCTTCAATCCCTGCAGAAACTTGGTTTTTATGAAGATTTAAGCGGCGAACCTTTTTTAAAAAATTTTGATGAAAAACTGATTGAAATTGCCAGCGTAGACGGCAAACAGCTGGCCGTCCCGCTGCAGCTTGTTTTTAACCAGCCTGTTTATAACAAAACGCTGTTTGACAAATTGGGGCTTGCACCACCGAAAGACTGGAAAAGCTTTCTTGCCATTTGCAAAACATTAAAAGATAACGGATATATTCCTATTGCTTTCCCCGGCGCTGATATTGGGCCAGGGCAGTTAATGAACAGCATGATGATGAATAACGCACCTGATGAAGAAATTTTCACTCAGCTGATGAACGGTGAATCAAAGCTGACAGAAACCTGGTGGATCAAGACCCTGGAGCAGTTTAAAGAGCTGGCCGATAAAGAATATCTTCAGAAAGATTCACTTGGCACCAAACATGATGCTGCAATAGCGCTTGTTGCACAAGAAAAAGCGGCGATGCTTGCTTCTGGTTCTTATGCGATTGCCAGCATCCGCAATTTAAACGAAGACATTAAGCTTGGGCTCCTGGCGCCGATTACCGTTCCGGAGGATCAAGCAAAATACGAAGGCATACACACTACTACTTTTCTTTTAGGAGTCAATAAAAACTCAAAGAAAAAAAATGAAGCCAAACAATTTATTGAATTTTTAAGCCGCCCGGAAAATGCGTCCGCTTATGCTAATGAAACAAGCCAGCATGTGACCGTTAAAAATGTGGAATACGAATCAGAAGACTTGCAAAATATTGCCGAGTGGACCAAAAAGAAAACACGCTTCCAGCCTCGTTATTTAATTCCTGATGAAAACGTTGAAAAAGCTGTGCTTAGCTCGATTCAATCTGTTATCGGCGGTCAAACTCCCAGGCAAGCGGCTGAACAAGCCCAGGCTATTATTGATCAGCATATAAAAAAATAACTTGTTTTATGGTTAAAAAAGCAGAAAGCTCCAGGCTTTCTGCTTTTTCTTACATGATCAATTTAAAAACAAGCAAATCTCGCTTTTTTTGGCGCAATAATTCATAATTTCAGCGCAATTATTTCTTTTTTCCAAAGCATTGCGCCCCGCGAAGTTAAAATTGCGCTATAAAAAAGCGAATTGCGCTGAAAGCTGCACAATTCACCAACAAAAATGTTAAAGTTTCTTTATTAATAAGCGGATTATTTCTTTTTTTGAACCAAAAGCCGGGTTTTCCTGCTTTCCTCCCATTGATCCCAATGATCCCAAAGACGAAACAAAATCGCTGCAAAAACAGATAAACTAATAAACATAAAAAATGTATTTACATTAAAGTATTGATTATTTACATGAATCGTTAAGCCAGAAGTAATATCTTGAATATATGCAGCATCGGCTGAACCATATTTATGAACAAGAGCTTTCCTGATCACTTCTCTGTATTCATTTAACTCGCTGCGCTGATAAAAAAAACCGGCCGTTACATGAATGAAAACAGCCAGCAATCCAATAACATAAAAAGAGACACGGACGGCATACATTCGAAACAAGGACAGCCATAAAACAAACATGACAAAAAAGAATGGAACAAGCCCAGCTAAAATAAAAAAAGCTGGATTTCCATTGCCTGATGACGCATCTGGACTTGCGGTTATGCCGCCAAGCAAAAACAAACATAAAACAATTACGCTAATAACGGTTAATGAAATCCATTTTGCTTTCATTCCATCACCTCTTTTTAAGTTTGAACACTTTCCAGTCTTCCCAAACTTTTCAAGCTGATAACATAAAAAGAATTAGCTTCTTTTTTATGTTACACTATACACACAAGGAAAAGAATGGATATTTTTAAAAGGTTTTAAAAACTGCCCATATAACATTTTTTCTTACGACTTATTTGCTTCTTACATTAACTTACAGGAGGAGCTCTATGAAAAAAAGCCTTTGTTTCTTTTTCCTGTTTTTGTTTACTGCTGCTTTATCTGTGCAAGCGTTAAGCTGGGCATACATGTTTGTTGTGTGGGATGGAAACGTGTATGAAGTCACGGAAGAAGCTGTTCCCCGTGGCGATATTGGAGAAAAAATCGGTGAAGTAAAAAGACAGGCAGATAAAGAAACCGGGGCTTATTATGGAGATGCCTCTAACTTTTATCCAGCGGGAACCGGCTATTATAAAATTAAAGACGTTTCTCCCCATTCTGCTATTGCCGTAGAAGCAGAAAAAAACAAATGGCTAAAAGCGCTTTATGTTCATAAAGCACCTTTTCATTGGATGGATTTTCTTTTAAATACTGCCCCGTTTTTTTTAATGGGAACTGTGTCAATCTTTGGATTTTGGCTGCTGAGCAAAACAAAAAAACAGCGCAAGTTTTAACTGTTATTGGGCCGGACAATTAAAAACGCTTGGGTATTCAGCCTAAGCGTTTTTTAAAGTAATCGCGTGTTTTTGTAAAAAAGCAAGAATGTCTTCATTCACCTTTTCCGATCCTTTGCCAAGCCAAATTAAATGGCCCCATGTATCGTAAAACTTTAACGTAGAGGAAGGAATGTATTGATCAGCCATATAAGCATGTTTATCTGCCACCGAACGGTCGTTATGGCTTTTTTGGATTAAAGTTGGACATTGAATGCTGGCCAAATCTTCTTTTGTCACATGAGCAGCTTCTTTTAAATCCATTAAAAAACCTGTGCCTGAACGCTGCCGGTTATTCATTTTCCGAATGTCTTCCACATCTTCTTTTTTAATTAAGCGCTTTGCTTCCGGATAAGAAATAGTACTGACAGAAGAAAACATCTGCCGAAAAGCAAGTCTTGGGAAAAAATTGCTGAACGCCGCCAGTGTATGCCAGGTAATGGCTTCGATTCCCGGCCGAAATAAAAATTGTGCAACTTTGTACTCCGGATCTTTTTCGGTGAGCCACTTTCCAGTTACAGCACATTGAAGTGTCAATGTTTTAAAATATTCAGGAAACTCTGAAGCCAGTTTAACGGCGCTTGGCCCTCCGGCTGATATGCCGATTAAATGCACGTGCTTAATCTGCAAGTGGTCTAAAAGCGCTGCGTAAAGCCGGCGTGCTTCTTTCGGTGCAAGCGGAGTGGATAATCCGTATCCTGTCCTTGATGGAGTAATGACTTTATAACCGTTATCAACGAGATTTTTATAGCCAAATTCTTCTTTTAAATTGGAATGCCCGCCGTGCATAACCATAATAGGCTCTCCTTTTCCAATAATTGAATATTCAAGCACCCGGCCGTTTGTCTCATATGTGCCGATGATTCCGTCTAAAGACCCCATGCTTTTTCTCCCTTCTTACGATAATCTGTTTTCCCATCCTTTTAGTTGTCCGACAGCTGCTTTGCAAACTCTTGCTCCGATAAAACCCGAATGCCATGCCGCTTTAAAAAAGCTGCTGTAACACCTTCTCCAGGAATTTTCGAACCGGAAAAAGTACCATCGTAAATAAACTGGCTGCCGCAAGACGGGCTGTTTTCTTTTAAAACCACCTCTGATGCCCCCTGTTCCTGGACAATTTTCAGTGTTTGTACTGCTCCCTGTATATATTCGTTTGTTACATCATTTCCCTGCTGATCAATTACTTTAGCCCTTCCTTCAAGTACATCTTCCCCGGTGCCCCCTTTTATTTCTGCGGGCAGGCGGGGTGTTTGAAAACCGCCCAATAACTCCGGGCATGCCATTATTGCTTTTTTTTCAATGACAAGCTGCTGGATACGCTCATCAAGCTTGTTTGTTCCGTTATATCTTACCTTCATACCTGCAAGGCACGAACTAACTATTATCATTTCCATCGCCTCTTCATTCAAGTACAATTACTTGTT
>JAPSKG010000202.1 GCA_031177795.1 Domibacillus sp. | reverse complement strand
GGGGTTGAATTTATTTTACAATGAATGGTGTTTGAAACAAGTTTAGTCATGCTTAACCTCTGTTACTTTTGGTAAAATAAAAAGAACACCAACAGAGGAGTGAGCAGCATGATTAAACGAAGCCTCATATTATGCTTGTTTTTAATAAGCTGCATGGCTGTTCCTGCTCAGGCAGCAGCGCTCAATTACCTTGCCATAGGAGATTCGCTTGCAGCCGGGCAAACTCCAAACCGTGAAATCGGCGCTGGCTATGCAGACATGATTGCAGCTGCCCTGCAGCCAGCCGTTTATTCAAAGCGGCTGGCTGTGCCGGGATACACGGTGGAGCAGGTGTTCGGCCAGGTAACCAGTAAAACTGGAAAAAAATCGATTCAAGAAGCAGATCTAATCACCATTTCAGCCGGCGCCAATAATTTGCTTCCATTGATACAAAACGACCCTGCCCGGGGAATGCTTACTTTCAATGCCGTTGCCGCTTCTTTTGCGCTCAGCGGTGTGCGTGAAGATTATGAAGTGCTGCTTCATAAAATTTACACGCTTAATCCAGAAGCGGATGTGTACGTTATGGGGTATTATTTTCCGTATCCGCATGTTTTTGACCAGCATAAACCGGCAGTGAATGAACAGCTGGTTACCTTGAATAAAATCATTGAACAAGAAGCTGAACGGGCAGGTGCTGTTTTTGTGCCGGTGGCAGACCGGTTTGGAACCAGGGCAGTGGAATTGATTCCAAATCCGGGCGATGTTCATCCCGGCCCAAAAGGCTATCTTGCTATGGCGAATGCTTTTTTAGAAGTGTACGCACCGGGCAGACAGCTTCCAGCATCTATTTTGCAGCAGCTTCCAGCACCTGTATCACTGGATGAATTAATCCAGCAAAGAAAAAAAGCAGAACATGAAGAAAAAGAAAAAACAAAAGCAAACAAGGAAGTGGCCGTTATTAAAGGCTGCACAAAAAAAGAAGTATATGCAGCGGCGCTTTAAAAGCGCTTTTTTTTATGGAGCCAAACTTCCCGAAGAAATTTGATGTGAAAAAACCGCATTATCTCTAACTTTTGTTTTTATCACCCTGTTTTGAAATTAAATTGTGCCAAACAAATGTAAAGTATGTGAAAAAATAAAAAACACTCCAGGCATGCCCGGAGTGCAACTAGAAGTTTTGCGTTTTTTTTAGTTAAACTGGCTGATGGTATAAACAAATACCACAGCGATGGTAATAGGCACAATCCAGCGCATAAGCGGCAGCCAGATTGAATACGTGTTGCCAGGACCGCCTGCACTTAATAAAAACTGTTCTTTTACAAGAGCACGGTCCATCCGCCAAGCAACAAACAAAGCAATCAGCAAGTTGCCGAGCGGTAAAAGAATGTTGCTGACAAGAAAATCTGTCATGTCAAAAATCGTTCGGCCAAAATAAGTAGTATCAGCCAACAAGCTAAAAGAAAGTGCAGCTGGAATGCCGGCAAGAAAAACAATGGTACCGGAAATCCATGATACTTTTTTGCGCGCTGATTGACTGCCTTTTGTAAAAGCAGATGTAATAATTTCCAGTAAGCTAAATGAAGAAGTTAAAGTCGCAAACAAAAACAAAAGAAGGAACATAAATAAAAACAGTTCACCAAATGGCATTTGTGAGAAAACAGCTGGAAGAACGATAAAAAGAAGTCCTGGCCCTTCAGCCGGTTCTAATCCAAAGGCAAATACAACTGGAAAAATAGCAAGGCCTGCAAGAACAGACACGAAAATATTCATAATTGCCACGGAGCCCGCTGAAGAAGGGATGCTTACATCTTTTCCTAAATAAGAACTGTACGTGACCATGCAAGAAAATCCGACTGCAAGAGAAAAGAAAGAATGGCCTAAAGCATAAAGAACGGATTCACCTTTGATTTCCGAAAAATCTGGCTGCAAAAAGAAGGAAACTCCTGCCATTGCTCCATCAAGCGTAAGAGCCCTTGCAACTAAAATAAGAAAGAAAACAAATAAAATCGGCATCATGTATTTACTGGCGCGTTCAATGCCATTTTGAATACCGGCGGCAATAACGAAAATATTAAGAAGCATAAACACTGCATGCCCCCCGATGGTTAGCCACGGGTTGGAAGTTATGGCGCCGAAAAGGGCACCTGGATCTCCACCATTAATAACACCGCCGTATAAAGAACGGATTGTGTAAATAAGCACCCAGCCGCCTACAACGCTGTAAAACGACAAAAGAAGAAAGCAGCCGGCCACACCGATTTTTCCGGTTACAGTCCAAAAAGAATCCGGAGCAAGCTTTTTATAAGCACTAACAGCTTCCCGGCCAGAACCCCTTCCGATAATAAATTCTGAAATCAGCATAGGAAGGCCGATTAAAAGCGTAAAAAGAATAAATAAAAGCAAAAACGCCCCGCCGCCGCTTTGACCGGTAACATAAGGGAATTTCCAGATAGCCCCCAGCCCGATTGCCGCGCCGGCTGATGATAAAATAAAGCCGACCTTTGACGACCATTGTTCTTGTTTTTCCAAAACTTTCGCCTCCATTTTGAAAATTTGTTATTTTACTATAGCACGAAAAAGCGTGAACAGTTGAATATATTTTCAAAGCAATTAAAATCGTCTATAATGAAATAATTAAAAATGACAACTGGAGTGTAGGAAATGACAGTAAATATAAATGCGCTTGAAAAAACACCGGATGAACAAAACCGATTCGCAAACCGCGGCCGCTTGCTTGTCAAGTGTCCTGATGGTCCTGGAATTGTTTCAGCCCTTTCGAAGTTTTTGTTTGAACAGGGAGCGAACATTATTGAATCAAGCCAGTACACAAGCGACCCAGAGGGAGGCACTTTTTTTATCCGGCTTGAGTTTGATTGTGAAGCACTCAATGAAAAGCGCCGGGAAATGGAAGAAAGCTTTGGCCCATTAGCCGAGCAATTTAACATGGATTTTCGTTTTGCTTATGGAAGCGACCGGAAAAAAACAGCGATCTTTGTTTCTAAAGAGCCACATTGCCTGCTAGAGCTTCTTTGGGAATGGCAGAGTGGAGATTTGCAAACAGATATTGCGTTTGTAGCAGGAAATCATGAAGAAGCGCGTGGAATGGTAGAATCGCTTGGCATTCCTTTTCATTATATTCCAGCAAACAAAGATATCCGCAAGCAGGTGGAAGAAAAACAGTCACAGCTTATTGAGGAATATGCTGTTGACGTTATTGTTTTAGCCCGCTATATGCAAATTCTAACACCGGAGTTTGTAGAAAAATATCCAAACAAAATCATTAATATTCACCATTCTTTCTTGCCGGCATTTATTGGTGCACGCCCTTATGAACGTGCTTATAATCGCGGAGTAAAATTAATTGGCGCCACGTCTCATTACGTTACAAATGATTTGGATGAAGGCCCGATTATTGAACAGGATATTGAACGAGTAGACCACCGTGATCACGTAGCAGACTTGAAGAAAATTGGCCGGTCGATTGAACGGCGAGTGCTGGCTCGTGCAGTAAAATGGCATCTTGAAGACCGGGTTATTGTACATGGCAACAAAACAATCGTATTTCAATAAAAAAAAGCCAGGAAGCAGTTTTAACTGCTTCCTGGCTTTTTTGGTTAATCCACATCGTGATAAAAAGAAAAACGGTTTTTGCCAGAGCTTTTAGCATCAAACATGGCGGCATCAGCATTTGAAACAAGAGTATGTAAATCGCTGCCGTGCACTGGATAAAAACCGATGCCGATACTTGCAGAAACTTGAAATAGCTGTCCGTTTATAAAAGCAGGCTTGTGGAGCGCTTCACAAATACGTTCTGCTATCTTCACGGTTTCTTCTTCTTTATGCAGCATGGGAATAAAAAGAACAAATTCATCGCCGCCGAGACGGCAGGCAATATCTGAATCGCGGATGTTCTGGCGTAGCTGCTTGGCCACATGCTTCAGCAGCAAATCGCCTGCTTCATGTCCGTATCGGTCATTGATTTGCTTAAAGCCATCCAAATCCAAAAACATAACAGCAGCTTTGGCCCCAATTGTTCCATGGGCTTTTAACTTGCTGCTGACTTCATGAAAAAAATAAGCCCGGTTTGGAAGGCGGGTTAAGCTGTCTTCGTAAGCAAGCTTACTAATTTGTGTACGGGATTGCTCAACAAAAGCAAGCAGCCGGTTAAACTCACGTTCCAGTTTTGCAATCTCATCATTTCCTTTAACCGGAAGACGCAAAGAAAGTTCATTGCTATGGCGAACAGCAGACACGTTTTGGACAAAAGCGTGCAAACGTGAAAAAACAAACGTATTTAAAAGGACAAGAGCAGTCACAAACAAAAAAACAGTGGTTGTAATCAAAAAAAGAACCCAGATAAAC
>JAPSKG010000007.1 GCA_031177795.1 Domibacillus sp. | reverse complement strand
CCATTACCTTTGTTCTCGCTTTCGGCAATCACATTATTATTATTGGTCTTGCAGCTATTATTGCCATCATTATTTTGCTTAAATTTAATCTTGAAAAATCGGTGCCTATCGCCCTTGTTACGATTGTGGCGCTTATGGAAGTGCAAAACGACCAATTTGTCCAGTTTTCAATGATTCGCATGTTTAATATTTCAATCGGCGTTTTGTCATCATTTTTGGTGAATCTTGTGTTTTTGCCTCCTCAGTATGAAACGAAGCTGTTTTTATCCATCAATCAGCTGACAGAGGAAGTGCTTAAATGGATTCGAATCACTTCTCGTAATGCTTCAGAATCTTATTCATTAAAAAAAGATATAATGAAGCAAAAAGAAAAATTGATTAAGATTGATAACATGTTTTTGCTTTATAAAGAAGACCGGACACCTTTAAAGAAAAACCTTCGGGCCAAGCAGCGAAAAATCGTGTTATACCGAAAACTAATTTTAACAACACGGCGCAGCATGGAAATTTTACAGCGGCTTAATCAATATGAAAATGAGCTGCATCATTTAAACCCGACTTTGCTGCGGACTATGCAAGACCATTTAGATTGTTTGGTCAGCTACCATGAGCATTTGTTGCTCCGATTTGTTGGGAAAGCTCGTACTACCGAAACATCAGAAGAATTATTTGAGCCATGCATGAACCGTGATGAGTTTATGCGTATGTTCATGGACGAAATTTACAAAGAAAAAAAAGAAGAAATCATTTCCCCCATTCACCTTCTCCATATTGTGTCTTCTATCTTAGAATATGGCGAGAAATTAGAACACCTTGACCATTTGATAACAAGTTTTTATAAATATCATAAAGATGATGAAGTTCCTGAATACAAAGAAGAATAAACAAAGCCATGCCGGAATGCCGGCATGGCTTTTTAATGATCAAGCTGCTGAACCTGAAAAAGCTTCCAATAGTGCCCTTGCTTCTTCATTAATTCTTCATGGGAACCATCTTCTGCTATTTTGCCATGTTCAATTAAAATAATTCGGTCTGCATGTGTAATTGTGGATAAGCGATGCGCAACAATAAAAGTTGTACGCGTTTTTGCCAGAGCTTCTATCGCTTCCTGGATAAGATGCTCACTTTCTAAATCAAGCGCAGAGGTTGCTTCATCTAAAATAAGAAGCGGCGGATTTTTTAAAAAAACACGGGCAATAGCCACACGCTGTTTTTGTCCCCCCGAAAGCTTTACACCCCGTTCTCCAACTTTTGTTTCATAGCCCTTTGGAAGCGCCATAATAAAATCGTGTGCATTAGCCGCTTTGGCTGCTTCGATCACTTCTTCATCAGTGGCATCCGGCCGTCCAAGCAAAATGTTTTCGCGGACTGAGTCACTAAATAAAATATTATCTTGCAGCACCATACCGATTTTATCTCTGAGCGATCGAACTTCAAAATCGCGTAAATCAGTGCCGTCAAGTAAAATGCGGCCGGCTGTCACATCGTAAAAACGCGGAATTAAACTGATAAGCGATGATTTTCCGCCTCCGCTCATGCCGACAAGCGCAATTGTTTCCCCTGCTTTTACATGCAAATTCAAATCTTTTAAAACAACTGCGTCGTCAGCGTCATACTGAAAATGAACATGTTCAAAAACAATGTCTCCTTTAACGTTGCGGCATTCAATTGCGTTTTCTTTATCGGTCACATCGTATTTTTCATCAAGCAGCTCGAATACGCGGTCCATTGAAGCAACAGCCTGGGTCAAGGTGGTTGATGAATTAACAAGTCGGCGCAACGGGTTGTATAAACGGTCAATGTAAGCGATAAAAGCAGCCATTGTGCCGACTGTTAAGTTTCCTTCAATTACTTGTACACCCGCGTATCCGATAACTAAAAGGGGCGCTATATCTGTAATGGTATTAACAACAGCAAAGGCTTTTGCATTCCACGCTGTGTGAGCAAGTGCTTTTTGTAAAAAGTTTTTGTTATGTTTTTGAAATCTTTTTTGTTCAACCGGCTCAATGGCAAAGCTTTTAATAACAGGCATTCCTTGTACCCTTTCATGCAAATGGCTTTGCACTTCAGCAAGTGCCTGCGAGCGTACACGAGTTAAACGGCGAAGATTGCCAAAAAAATATTTAACTGAAACTGCGTAAAATGGAAACACAACAAGTGCCACAAGTGTTAACTTTATATCCATCGTCATCATAATAGCAGCAGCAATAATAATTGTCGCTGCATCAAGCCAAACGTTCATCAGCCCGGTGATAACAAAGTTTTTTGTTTGCTCCACATCGTTGATAATACGGGAAATCACTTCTCCGGCCCTTGTATTAGCATAATATTTAAAACTCAGTTGTTGAATATGAGCAAACAAATGGTCGCGTATGTCATATAAAATTTTACTGCCTGTCCATTGAGCAAAATACTGGCGATAATACTCAACAGGATAACGGACAACCACAAACAGTAAAAGCATTAAGCCAATGACCCAGTATAATTGTTCTTTTTTATCAGCTATAGTCGCTGTTCCGCCGATAACGTCATCAATTACATATTTGATAACCATTGGCAAAAGAAGCGGAATGCCGAATTTTAAAATACCAATAAGAAGCGTGCCGGCAATTTGCCATTTATATGGCTTCACAAATTTCATATACCTTTTAATAACACCCATTGAGCTCCCCCTTCACCGAACAATGAAAAAACCTGTTGAATGCATCAACAGGTGTTCAGCGGCACAGCGCTGAATATTTTCCATACCAGCGATCAATGAACCCTGGCGTAAATGGCCCTTTTTGCTGGTCAATTAACTGAAGTAGATGATCCATATTTCGCCGCAAAATTTTATCAATCACTTCTGGATAATTCATCTCACGGCTATGCTGCCTATACTCATCTTCATCAAGTAAAATGTAAGTCATATCCGGAAAAACCTTTACATCAAGGTCATAGTCAATATACTTGAGCGCGCCCTGGTCAAACACGAATGGCGAACTGATATTACAGTAATAATGAATTCCGTCTGCGCGAAGCATTCCGATTACATTAAACCATTTACGCGTGTGAAAGTAACAAATTGCCGGTTCGCGTGTTACCCATGTCCGGCCGTCTGATTCTGTTACAATCGTTCGATCATTTCCGCCAATCACAATGTTCTCAGTTGCTTTTACGACAACTGTTTCTTCCCACACCCGATGAATGTGGCCATTATGTTTGTAGCTGTGAATCTGCACCGATTCACCTTCTGCAGGAATCTCCATCGTTGTCCCCTACTTTCTAGCGTCACATGCTTTTTTATTCCCTTTTTGCACGGACGGTAAAACGTTCATGTCTTATTATACCGATTTCCGGCAGAAATGAAAACAAATGAAGCCCCGGGCAAATTGCCGGAGCTTCATTTCATTTCATTATTGATTTTTTTTGGCGCGTTTTTGAGACTTTGCGTTTTGTTTTTTTACTTGCTGAACATCTGTTTCACTCGCAAATTCCGCAGAAAACTGTGAGTTAGAAGGGATATTGCGTGCCGAACGGCGTGATTGTGCAGAACCGGCTCCACTGTTTTGTGCAGATTGTGCGTTTTGGCGTTTTACTTCCTGTACATTTGTTTCAGCAGCAAATTCCACGTCATACTGCTTGCCTTCAGCAGATGCTGCGTTTTGCTTTTGCACTGTGTTGATGTCTGTACCGGTTTGTGTTTTTCCTCGTTTAGCCATGTTTATCACCCCTACAGTTATTTTGTTCCGTGGTGTGGTGCCTTCCACGGTGCTTATATTGACCGAAAAGGTGATAACTTATTCGCCAAGAAATTAAACAAGAAGTGAACGCCCGCCATCCACAATAATGGTTTGTCCACGAATCATAAAAGCGCCAGGAGACACTAAAAACAACACTGTTTGAACGATATCGTCCATTTCCACAATACGGCCTGCCGGCGTGTTTTGCTTGGCATCTTCCAGTATCTCATCTCGATTGGAAAAATGTTTTAAAGCATCTGTATCGATTGCACCGCCTGAAACGGCATTAACGACAATGTTTTTTTCTGCCAATTCTACAGATAAATACCGGGTCAAAGCTTCAACAGCCGCTTTTGAAACACCAACTGCTGTGTAATTTTTTAAATAACGGATTGACCCGAGAGAGCTGATGCTGACGATGGAACCTCCACCATGTTTCTCCATTAGTTTTGCGGCTTCTTTTGCGCAAAATAATAATGCCTTGCTGTTAATATCCATAGTCCAGTCCCAATGCTTTTCTTCTAATTCCAAAACTGGGCGCTGCACGCCGGACGCAGCGTTGTTAATGAAAATATCAAGCCGGCCAAATTCTTTTTCTATGGCCTCAAACATCATTTTGATTTTTGACGTATCACCAACGTTTGCTTTTATAACCAGTGCGCGCCGCCCTAGTGCTTCAATTTCTTTTGCTGTTTCTTCCGCCGCTGACTTACTGCGCGCGTAATTTACAACAATGTCGTAGCCTTTTTTAGCAAGTGCAATAGCAATGGCTTTGCCAACACCGCGGCTCGATCCTGTAATTAATGCTGTTTTCATTGCTCCATCCCTTTCACATGTTTCCATATTTTTTGATGAGAAACAGGGAATGCATATGTTTCTACATCAGCTGCCGATACAAATCTGGCTCTGTCTTTTTCGTTTTTTTCTTTTACTGTTCCGAAGTATACGTCAATTTCCCAAGTTAAATGAGAAAAAACATGGGTAATTTCAATTAATTTTTCAGGATTTATCGCTGCCTTTATTCCGTATTCATTTTCAATGAATGTTTCTAAAAACGTCCGGGGATTGGTGCCATCCGGCAATTCCACATTTGGAAATTGCCATAAGTTTGCGAGCAAACCGGCTTCCGGCCTTTTTTCAATAAGCACTGTTTTATCCGAAGCCTGTAAAACCACTGCTCCCATGCGAAGTTTTTTCGTAGATTTCTTTTTTGTTTTAATTGGCAGTTCCTGCTGAACCCCTTCTTCAAATGCCTGGCAATGATTTTGAACAGGGCATAATAAGCATGCGGGGGACGTTGGTGTACAAATAGTCGCTCCAAGCTCCATCAATGCTTGATTAAAGGAAGATGGATCTTTTTTATACATAAGCTTGCCAACGGCTTTTTCAAAAATCTTTCTTGTTGACGGCTTAGCAATATCATCCCAGACCGTTAAAATACGCGAAATAACCCGCATGACATTTCCGTCCACAGCCGGCTCGGGAAGTCCGTAAGCAATGCTTAATACTGCACCGCCTGTGTAAGGGCCTACCCCTTTTAGCGATAGAAATTGGGTTTTATCTGCTGGAACTGTTCCGCCATAATTTTCAGCAACTTCTTTCACAGCTGACTGCAAATTTCGAACACGCGAATAATAGCCGAGCCCTTCCCAGGCTTTCAGCACTGCTTCTTCGTCGGCTTCCGCCAGGGAATCAATTGTTGGAAACTGTTCAATAAAACGCCGGAAATAAGGAATCACTGTTTCAACACGCGTTTGCTGAAGCATAATTTCGGATACCCATATTTTGTACGGATCTTGTTCCCGCCGCCAAGGAAGGTCACGCTTTTCAGCTTGATACCAGGCAACTAAATCTTGTTGAAACTTTGTGATGTTTATTTTTTCTAATGCGTTGTTTTCTGGCAAATTAACTGTGCCTCTCCTTTCTCCATGTTACAATAGACTTTAAATCGGGAATAACAAAGACAAACCGTTTTTCAGCAAAGGAGGCGATCCTCTTGGATACTGGTACTCACATCGTTATGGGCTTTGCGATCGGCGGCTTAGCCACGCTTGATCCGGTTGTTGCAGCGGATCCAACAACAAAATTTGCGGTTTTAACAGCAGCCGTCGCCGGTTCGCAGGCACCTGACATTGATACTGTTTTAAAGCTCCGCAACAATGCGGTCTACATTCGGAACCATCGCGGTGCTACCCACTCCATCCCGGCAGTGGTGCTTTGGCCGTTGCTTATTACAGGTGTCTGGTATTTTATTTTCCCTGAAGCCAATTTGTTTCATCTCTGGCTCTGGGCACAAATTGCGGTTTTTCTGCATGTGTTTGTTGATATATTCAACTCATACGGTACCCAGGCTCTCAGGCCCTTTTCCTCTAAGTGGGTCGCACTTGGCGTTATTAACACGTTTGATACGTTTATTTTCACTATGCATGTTATTGGCTTGCTTCTGTGGGCATTTGGGCTGCCCCCTGGCTACACCTTTGTTGCAATTTATCTTATATTAATCGGCTATTATATTCTCCGGTTTCAAATGCAAGGAGCGATCCGCCACTCTGTTCGGCGGATGATCCCGGATGCAGAAGAAATTATCATTGCGCCAACCATACGTTTTAATCGATGGCGCATTGCAGTAAAATCTCCTGAATTTTTTTATGTGGCCAGAGGCTACCGGCGTTCAGTGACTATTCTTGATAAATATAAACGGGTTCCGGTTCCTGAAACTGCTTTATTTAAAGCTGCCAGAAAAGACAAAAACCTCGCTGCGTTCCTTCATTTCTCTCCTGTATACAGATGGGAAATGGCCGAATATAATGACTGTTATGAAGTGAAATTTATTGATCTTCGCTACCGCAGCAAAGAATATTATCCATTTGTTGCTGTTGTCCGTCTCGATTTGGATCATAAAATTGTTGGCTCATATACCGGCTGGATTTTCAGTGAAGAAAAACTGCGTAAAAAACTAACATTTATTCCTGGCGATTAATGTTTGACATCATTTGAATCATCCAGCAAATGTTTGTATTTCGGATTGCGTGCCGCAAACTCATGCAAGTTTGTTCCATAGCTTTCAATCAAGCGCGCAACCATTTTTTCTGTCATTTCTTTTCCTTGATAATCATGTCCTGCTTTTGCATATGTTGCTTCAAAGTCTTCCCATAAAAGCTCTACCCATGTCCTTGCCCGTGCGGCTGACAAGCGGCTGTTTTTTTCCAGCAGCCGCATTGTTAATTTCTGAAACGTTTCTTCCATGTTGCTACACTCCTTTATGCAATAACGAAATTGGGATTCCTTCTTCTTTTCCGTCTCCATTTAACCGATAGCCCCAGGCAAAAACACCATTCATATACTCTACCTTAAAGTACTGGCCTGGATCTGTTGCTAACTCATATAATTTACCTGGTTTATAATCATCAGGGTTTAATAAATACGCCTGTGCCATTAAAGCACGTCGGTCATGTACAGCAAACTCACTTACCATTCCTAGCTGCTCTGCTTTCCGGGCTTTTTCCCTAAGCCGGGCAATCTCTTGCTTTAATTCAATCTCTGTCATTTCACTGTAACGCTTTTCTGTCTCCATTTTTACCTTCCTCCCGAGAACGACCAAATTGTTTGCTTTCTGCCCCCAGCGTGTGGAACAGGTTATTCATTAGCCAGCTGATCAATTGCTTTGTCAATATCAGACAAGTCGAAACCTTTTCTGTAAAGCGCTGCTTTCATTTTTTGCCGGTACTCCCCTGGTGAAGCCCCCTTAAAACGGCGGTGGGCTTTTTCTGCTTGATGCCTTAAAGCATCTAATTCCTGCTCTTCATCCGGTTCGGCGGCAGCGGCAGCTTTTTTTATTACTGATGATGAATAACCTTTTGCTAAAACATATTGCTCTGCTTTTTTTTGCTTTAAAAAAGCAGAATCATTTTTGTATTTCCTCAACTGTTTTTCAAACATCCTGGCAGCTTTTTCAATTTGCTCTTTTTCTGTAAACTGCCCAATTAATTCAGATGAAATGTTTTCTTCAATTCCTTTTTCTTTTAACTCACGCAAAATTATTAACGGCCCTTTTTCAGTTGTTTGAATTTGTGTTTTAACAAAAGCATCCGCAAATTGTTCATCATTTAAGTAACCCATTGAACAAAGGCGTTCTATAATTTCATTTGCCGCTTCCACTTCAATTTCTTTCTTTTTTAAATAATCACGCACTTCTTTTTCAGAACGCATGCGGATGGATAAAAAATGAATCGCTGTGTTCAGTCCTTTTTGCACACCATCCCGAAGCTGAATTGCTTCTATTTCCGCTTGTGTAAGCTTTCGGCCTTTTTTTAAATTAAATTCAATCAATACTGCTTCATCGGCACTAAAGGCATATTCTCCATCAACTTCTATATTATAACGGTCTGCCCGTTTTTGCTGAACGGCTATTTTCGTAATGATTCCCAATTTTCGTCCTCCTCAGCACGTTAATTTTGTTTGCTTTCAAATGAAACAGGTAAACTAGCTATATAAAAGGACAGGAGGCTCCCCATATGAAAGCCGTAATAGCAGGTGGCACCGGATTTATTGGAAAAGCAGTGACAAGTGAGCTTGTTAGTCATGGCTATGATGTTTATATTTTAACGCGAAACAAGGAAAATAAGAAAGAAAAGGGCCATATCCACTATGTAAAATGGCTAACAGAAGGGGCAGTTCCAGAAAATTACATTGGCAGTGCGGAAATTTTTATTAATCTGGCTGGTGAATCTTTGAATAGTGGGCGCTGGACAAACAAGCGAAAAAAACAAATACTTGAAAGCCGGTTGAGGGCAACAAAGGAACTACTCCGAATTATGGAAGCACTTAATAAAAAGCCACTAGTATTTATTAGCGCAAGTGCAATTGGGATTTACCCGGCTTCAGAGAACGAAACCTTCACGGAGTCTTCTCGGCTTTCAGGAAAAAGTTTTTTAAGCAGGGTGGCCACCGCCTGGGAACAAGAAGCCGTTAAAGCGAAAAAATTAGGGATTCGCACTGTTTTAATGCGTCTTGGGCTTGTTTTAGGAAAACAAAATGGTGCCTTGCCAAAGATAACCCTCCCTTACAAGTTAGGGGCTGGCGGAAAAATTGGAACAGGGCGTCAATGGATGTCATGGATTCATATTCACGACGTTGCACGAGCCGTTCGATTTGCCATCGAAACAAACCAGATTGAAGGCCCCGTAAATTTAACGGCTCCGGCTCCTGTTAGAATGAATACGCTTGGAAAAACCATCGCATCTGTTTTGAAGCGGCCCCACTGGCTGTTTGTTCCCGGCTTTTCTTTAAAGCTTGTACTTGGTGAAATGAGCACATTGATTTTAAACGGCCAAAAGGTGCTTCCGGATAAACTTCTGAAAAACGGATTTTATTTTAAATTTCCGATTGTACGGGAAGCACTGACAAATTTATTTAAACGTTAAACAACAAACCGGTTTCTTGAACATTCTCAAAATTTCCGCTTTGTTTTCTTTACTTATATAAAAATTAAATAAACAGGCTGTTTTTTAAAAAAATAAACAGCCTGTTTTTTAATGTCTTGGCCACCAAAGCATAACAGCAACCCCAACTAAACAAATAAACGACCCAATCCAGTCGTAAGCATCAGGAGTTTTTTTGTCGATGCCCCATCCCCACAAAACAGATAAAATAACGAAAATGCCTCCATAAGCCGCATAAACTTTTCCAAACGAAGGGAATTTTTGTATAGTGGGCAACACACCGTATAAAACAAGGATTAGTCCCCCAAGCCCGCCGTACCAGGCCGGTTTGCTTTCTCGTAGCCAGAGCCAGATCAAATAACCTCCGCCAATTTCAGCAAGGCCAGCCAAAACAAATAAACCAATTGCGTGAAACATTAATTTTTCCGCTTCAGCTTTACAACAGCTTCAACCTGTGCCGTTTGCGGGAACATGTCGACAGGCTGAATGCTCTCAATTTTATAAACACTTCCAAGATCCGCTAAATCTTTTGCCAGCGTAGACGGGTTGCACGAAACATAAACAAAAGTAGCTGGCTTTATTTTTTTAATTGTTTGAATCAATTTTGGATCAAGTCCTGTGCGAGGCGGATCTGTTACTAGCACGTCTGGAATCCACCCTTTTTCTTTCCAGGCCGGCAGCCATTTTTCAGCCGGGCCAACTTCATAAACTGCATTTACGCCGTATTTTTTTGCATTGGCCCGTGCATCTTTAATAGATGCTTCAACTGTGTCCATGCCTCTAACTTCAGCCGCATTTTTTCCAATCCAAAGGCCAATTGTTCCAGAGCCGCAATAAGCATCGACAACTTTGTCTTCTGGCTGCACGTTGGCCGCTTTTTTCACTTCGTCATACAGCTTTTTTGTTTGTACAGGATTTAACTGAAAAAAAGCCCTTGCAGACAAATCGTACTCAAACTCGCCTAATGTTTCTGAGATGGTTTCTTTTCCTGCAATGACTTTTGTTACATCTCCAAGCACCAAATGTGTATTGCCCGTATTAATATTATGGGCGACCGATTTAATTTCCGGCATCCGCCGCATTAATTTTCCTGCAAAAACTTCTCCTTTAGGAAACGCCTCGCTTCCTGTTACGATAACGGCTTGAATTTCATTTGTTTCAAAACCATAACGAACCACTATAGCTTTTACGCCATCTTTTTGTTTTGTGCTGTAAACAGGAATGCCTAAATCATTCATGATTTTTTTGGAAAGGCCAATCGTATTGTCAATCACATTATGCTGTACCATACACTTATCAATGCTAACAAGTGTATTTGAATTTTTACTGTACAAGCCTGCAATCATTTTTCCTTTATGAAATCCGGCTGGAAACTGCGCTTTGTTCCGATAGCGCCACGGGTCTTCCATTCCAATTGTTTCGTGGATAAGCAAATTGCCGATATTAAAAGAAGTATAGCGTTCAAGCGCTTGTATAATTAATTCTCTTTTTTCTTTTAACTGGGCGCTGTAATTTAAATGCTGCAGCTGGCATCCGCCGCATTGTTCATAAACAGGACAAGGTGGCACAACCCTGTCTGGCGATTTTTTACGAAGTTTTTTTACCGCTGCTTCTATAAACTTCGGCATTACTTTCACTGCTTCTGCCGTAATTTCTTCTCCGGGAAGTGCTCCTGGAACAAAAACAGCTTTTCGTTTAAAATAACCAACGCCTTCCCCGTTTATTCCAAGACGCTTTATAGTAAGCGGGAACGTTTGTCCCGGCTTTAATTCAGTTTCATTTTTCATTTCGTGTCACCTCTTTTCTAACTGTATCACAGAATTAGGGCAATCAAAAGAAGCCGGGCTTTAAGCACCGGCAAATTCATCAAGCGACTTGAATGTATAACCTTTCTTTTTCAAATCCCGGATTACGTCAGGAAGCGCTTCTGCGTTATCTTTTGATACACTATGCAGTAAAATAACCGCACCCGGATGCATTTGCTTCATAATTTCATCGTATGCGTATTGCTTTCCTTTCGGCTGGTCTGCATACCAGTCCACATAAGCAATAGACCACATAACATGCGTATAACCGGCTTTTTGTGCGGTTTTTAGCACATTTTCAGAAAAAATCCCTCTGGGCGGCCGTACGTACTTGGTTTTTTTCTGAGAGGTTAATTTCGCAACTCCTTTTTCAACCATTTGAATTTCCTCGATAACTGTGCTGCTTGGCACAGCTGTTAAATCATAATGATGCCATGAATGATTACCGACAATATGGCCCTCCTTTACCATTCTTTTGATTAAGTCAGGTGCACTTTCCACGTAGTGCCCTGTTACAAAAAAAGCAGCAGGAACTTTTTCTTTTTTTAACGTATCCAAGATTGTTTTTGTATGTCCGTTTTCATACCCGTTGTCAAATGTTAAATAAACCACTTTCTTTTTTGGGCTTCCCTTGTAAAAAGAATCGTACTTCGCCAGCATTTCATCCAGATGCTTTCCTGCCTCAGCTTGCTTTCCATCTGTTGCTTTTTGAAATCCCCAATGAACGGATTCCGATGACACTGCAATCATCGGCAGCATAAAAAGAAACATCACAAAGAAAATAAACTGTTTCATTGCCCCACCATCCTTTTTTCTATAGAATGCGCTGTATAAAGACCGTTCATTCGAGGAAAGTTATCACAAAAAAAAGCCCGACGCAAAGTCGGGCTTTTTTCATTACGCAAATACTGGTTCTTTAAATGCTGCTAACTTTTCAAGAGACGTTTTATCCACTTCTGCATGAAGGCTGTTTCCATGAGAATCCATTGTTACAACAGCTGTGAATCCTTCAACACGAAGGTGCCACATTGCTTCCGGAATACCAAAGTTCATTAAATCCACACCTTCAACACCTTTGATGCAATCTGCATAATACTGGGCTGCACCGCCGATTGCATTTAAATAAACGCCGCCATGCTCACCAAGTGCTTGAAGTGTTTTTGGTCCCATTCCGCCTTTTCCAATAACAGCACGTATACCAAAGCGCTTCATGATATCACCCTGGTATGGCTCTTCACGAATTGAAGTTGTTGGCCCCGCTGCTTTTACATGCCATTGTCCTTCTTCATCTTTTAACATAACCGGACCGCAGTGATAAATGATTTGCCCGTTTAAATCAACCGGTGAATCATTTGTGCTTAAATATTTATGAATGGCGTCACGTCCCGTATACATCATGCCATTAATTTTAACAACATCGCCGACTTTCAATTCCCGGATTTGCTTTTCCGTAATCGGTGCTTGAAGCGTAACTACCCGGCTTTCTGATTTTACTTCTTGTTCTTCTTGTTGCAGTGAATCAAATGACACTTCTTCTCCTTCTTGGTAAAACCACTTGTCAATGCCGCCTGTTTCAGCATTGATTGCTACACCTAAACGGCGGTATGCCCAGCAATTATAAGCTACTGATACAAAAAAGCTTGCCGGAAGGCGATTCATCACGCCAATTTTGCAACCAAGAAGTGTTGTTTCTCCTCCGAAGCCCATTGTGCCAATACCAAGCTCATTAGCATGTTCCATAACATATTCTTCGAGTTTGCGCAGATCTTCATTTTCATTTACATCATCAACACTGCGGAACAGCTGCGCTTTGGCAAGGTCATACCCCGATGACCGGTCTCCGCCGATCCCAACGCCGATAAATCCGGCTGAACAGCCTTGTCCCTGGGCCTGGTAAACGGAATGCATAATACATTTACGGATCCCATCTAAATCGCGGCCTGCTTTTCCGACTCCTTCAAGTTCACATGGAAGGCTGTACTGGATGTTTTTGTTTTCACAGCCTCCGCCTTTTAATATAAGACGTGCATCAATGTAATCTTCTTCCCATTGTTCAAACTTAATAACAGGAGTTCCCGGCCCAAGGTTGTTTCCGCTATTTGAGCCATCAAGAGAATCAACAGAGTTTGGACGAAGTTTTCCATCTTTTGTTGCTTGCTCTATTGCTGCATAAATTGCTTTTTGAATATGTATCTGATTAACACCAACAGGCGTTTTCACTTTAAATGTTGGCATTCCCGTATCCTGACAGATCGGTGAAATGTTTTCATCTGCCATTTTAATGTTTGTGGTAATCGTATCCAGGCTCATTGCAGAACGTGTTCCAGCGTTTTCCCGCAGCTTGGCTGATTTTACTGCCCGGCGAACATCTTTCGGAAGATTGGTTGAAGTTTCGACAATTAGCTTATACATGCTTTGTTGAAATGTTTCCAGATTCATTAGTGCATTTCCCCCTCAGGAATTTCTTTATTAATAAAATCAAGTCAATATAGTTATTATACGCTTGTAATTTCACGTTTTAAAGAGCAAATCGCAAACGGTTTCAGTAAAGAAGCTGAAAAATGAGAGGCATAAGAAGCAACGGCACTGTTAGGCAGTTAATCTCTTTTTCACCTTCATAAAAATGACCGGGTGGCTTTTAAAACAAAATCCCCTCAATGTTTAACACATTGAGGGGATTTATTAACCTCGAGTGCGAAATTGTTCACACTTGAGTTCAATATCATCAATCATTTCAATTAGCCGATCAATATCTTCCACTTCTGTTTCTTCTGGATCAATGGAATCCAGTACTTCCATAAAAATATTCAGTCGCTCTTTTAAATAAACAACTTGTTTTTCCTTGTCATGAATTGGTTTCAAAGCTGCTCTTCCCTTCTCTTTGTTACAGTAAATAAAAGCCAATGCCCATAATGAAGTATGCAGCGAGAAGTGTCAACCCTTCAAACCAGTTTGTTTCCCCATCGTTAGAAATACTAACAGCAAGAAAAACAGCTGTAATCATGGAGACCAGTTCCGGGATAGAAAAAACAAGCGGCATTGGTGTTGGAAACAGCAAAGAAATAAGTACAAGAACTGGAGCAACAAACATGGCAATTTGCAAAGTGGAACCAATCGCGATTTCAACAGCTATATCCATTTTGTTTTTCATAGCCATTAAAATAGCAGAAGCATGTTCAGCTGCGTTTCCGACAATGGCCACGATAATAACCCCAATAAACAATTCAGACCAGCCAAACTGTTCACCGACGGCTTGAAACGTGTGTACAAGGCTTTCTGCCACATACGCAACCGCTACTGTTGCGGCAAGCAAAATGATTAATGCTTTTTTCTTGCCCCATTCAGCTACCTCTTCATGATGGGATGCTTCTGTTCCTTCTGATGCATATACGCCGCGGTGGGTAACAAGTTTAAAAAGAAGCCCGGCCAGATACAAGCCAATCATAATAATTGAAATGCCCACACTTAAATTTAATGTTTTTTCTTCTGACATTGTCATTGAAAAAATTTCTGGAATAACAAATGCGACAACTACTGCAAAAATCAACAAAGCCGAGTTATGCGTGGCGTCATGGACGCTGAACGTCTGCCGCTTAAATTTCAGTCCGCCCATAAAAAAAGATAAACCCGCAACAAGCAGCAAGTTTCCAAGAACAGACCCGGTTAAGGAAGCCAGTACGACACCAACCAGTCCTGCTTTTAAAGCAAAAATAGAAATAATAAGTTCTACTGCATTTCCAAATGTTGCATTCAACAAGCCACCAATCCGCGGCCCAACGACAATAGCAAGGCTTTCAGTTGCCCGGCCCATATAACTGGACAATGCAATGACTGTAGCACTGCAAATAACAAACATTACAACACTCGGCCAATGCAAAAATGATCCTGCAACGGTTAATGGAACACCGATTGCGACCATAGCAGCAAAGATTTTTCCCATAATCCCACTCTCCATCAAAAAAATAAACAATCTGCTTCTCATATTACCCGCTATTTACTTTTTTCACACACGTAGAGCAAATTATCTTAGTTCAACTGTTTCCTGCATTTTAATAGCCGGAAAAACAGATTCAACCAATTTACAAGCCAACTCGATTGCTTTCTTTCAGTTTAAATTTCATTCACAAACGTTTCACTTCCATACTTATTCCCTCTTTTATCCAACCTATACATGTAAATAAAAGAAGCAGCTTGCATCTTTTTTCATTTATGTTATGATTTTAATTATAATAATTATAATTAAAAAATTATTTTATTTTAATTGAAAAAGCTTATCATTAAAGGTTTTGTTAATGATAATCATCTTCAGTCAGGTGATTTATATTCTCAATTAAAAAAAGGAGGTTCCTATATGACAACTTTTACTGAGAAATCTTTTTTATCAAATAGCTTATTAGAAAAACTAATTCCTTACGCAGAATTGCTGGCTGCCCTTTTTAGCGGTTTATTAATTGTGGCAGGCTGGCTTCTTGACAAAAGCGGATCAGATACATTGTCAGTATTTGTTTATCTTTCCGCCTTTGTTATTGGAGGTTTTGCCAAAGCAAAAGAAGGCATTGAAGCCACTATGGAGGAAAAAGAATTAAACGTTGAAATGCTAATGATTTTAGCGGCAGCTGGTTCTGCTTCTATTGGTTACTGGACAGAAGGAGCCGTATTAATATTTATTTTTGCAGTTAGCGGCGCCCTTGAAACGTATACAATGAACAAAAGCCAGCGCGAACTATCAGCGCTCATGGATATTCAGCCTGACACCGCTCTTCTTGTTTGCGACGGACACGAAGAAAAAATCCATGTTTCTGAACTAGAACGCGGAAACACGATTGTTGTTAAACCGGGTGATCGTATACCGGCGGACGGATTTGTTATAAAAGGGCAAACAACAATTGATGAAGCAGCTCTTACCGGTGAATCTCTTCCTGTTTCAAAAAAGACGGGTGCAGAGGTTTTCGCCGGCACAATTAATTTAACAGGCTCTGTTTACGTTAATGTAACAAAAAAATCTGATGAAACATTGTTTCAAAAAATAATTGATCTTGTTCAATCCGCTCAAAGTGAAAAATCACCTTCCCAGCAGTTTATTGAACGTTTTGAAGGCACTTATGTAAAAGTGGTTCTTATTGTTGTATTGCTTATGATGTTCTTGCCTCATTTTCTGCTTGACTGGAGCTGGACTGAAACCTTTTACCGTGCCATGGTTTTGCTTGTTGTCGCTTCCCCATGTGCACTTGTTGCTTCCATTATGCCTGCCACTCTTTCTACAATTTCAAATGGAGCAAGAAATGGGATTTTGTTTAAAGGCGGCGCCCATCTTGAAAATTTAAGTTATGTGAAAGCTATTGCGTTTGATAAAACCGGTACGTTAACCCAGGGAAAACCGCAGGTAACAGATGTTGTTATCCGCAAAGGCCTTGATCGGCAAGAACTGCTTAAAGCAGTTGCTTCGATTGAAAGCCGGTCTAACCACCCGCTTGCCCGGGCAATTGTGCGTTATGTTCAAGAAGAAGAAATTTCTTTTTTCCCTCCTGATCAACTTGAAGACATTCCTGGCTGGGGTGTTAAAGGAACAATTGGCAAAAAAACCTGGAAAATAGGAAAAGCTGCTTTTGTTGGAAAAGAAAAAGCTGCTGCGTTTTCCGGTAATATTACGCATCAATTTGAAGAAAAAGGAAAAACAATTATTTACGCAGCTGACCAGGAAGGCATTGCAGCGGTAATTGCGTTAAAGGACGTTATTCGAGAAGAAACAAAGCAAGCCTTGCATGATTTAAAAGAAAAAGGAATCTTTACGTTTATGCTGACAGGCGACAGTGAAAAAACAGCCAAAGTACTGGCTGCCGAAGCAGCGGTTAACTCGTATGCGGCAGAATGTCTTCCTCACCAAAAAGTTGATTATGTAAAAGACCTGCAAAAAAAATATGGAATAACAGCGATGGTCGGGGACGGCATTAACGACGCGCCTGCACTTGCAGCAGCATCTGTTGGTATTGCCATGGGAGAAGGATCGGATGTAGCGCTTGAAACCGCTGATATTGTTTTAATGAAAAATGACCTGCCGAAAATTGCAGAAGCTATCCAGCTCTCACGTAAAATGCAACGTATCATAAAACAAAATATTATTTTTTCCATTTCAATTATTGTACTATTAATTATTTCTAACTTTTTTCAAGTGCTTGATTTACCATTTGGCGTTCTCGGGCATGAAGGAAGCACCATTTTAGTTATTTTAAATGGCCTGCGCCTTTTGAAAAACACATAATAAAAAACCGCTTGAAGCAAATTCAAGCGGTTTTTTTAGTCCACCATCCGTTTTTGGTCGTTACGAAGGGCATTAATTTCACCGCCAATTAAAATGAGCATGGCGGATAAATACAGCCAGATCATTAAAACGATGATCCCACCAATACTTCCGTAAGTTGCAGAGTAATTCCCAAAATTATTAACATAAAACGAAAAACCAAGCGATACAATAATCCAGCCAACTGATGCAAAAATAGCTCCTGGCATTACCGTTACATATTTTATTTTTAAGTTAGGAGCCAGATAGTAAAGTCCTGCAAATACAAGAAATAAAACAATGGGCGGCAGCAAAAAGCGAACCCATGTCCAAACAACCAGAAATTCATCTCCCATGCCTAAAAACTCAAATGCAATTTCGCCGATTTGCTGGCCAAATACTTGTAAAATAAGCATAATAGCAATGATAAAAATAAACGCAAACGTAAGCAAAATAGACAAGCCACGCGCAATATAAAATGCTCGGGTTTCTTTTACATCATATGCATGATTTAATCCTTTAATTACTACGTTCATCGCATTTGAAGCCGACCAGATTGTCCCAAGAAAACCAACAGACAACAATCCGCCATTTTGGTTAGAGGTTACTTCCTGAATCGTCTCTTGCACAATGCTTAATGAATTAGACGGCGCAAAATCTTTGACAATAGTAAAAATTTCATTTGGATCAATTGGGAGATAACCAAGAAGGGTTACCATAAAAATCATCAATGGAAACAACGCAAGCAAGAAGAAATAAGCCATCTGGGCTGCAACTCCGGAAACGTCCGATGTTTTTATTCTCCGGAGCAAATGTTTAAAAAAGATACGAAGTCCATTTTTGTTTAGTTTAAATTCTGCCAAAAATGCTTCCCTCCGTTTTTATGACAGCGTTTGTGTCCTGTCTGCAGAAGCCGCCGGGTTTTGTTCTTGCGGAGTGAATGTTTGTTTTGTTTCATCAACCAGGTCTTTTACTTCCGGAGTTAACTCTTTTAAATCATCAACCTTTCCTTTAATAAAAGACACATCTTCGTTTATTTTTTGAGCCGTTTCTGTTGCGCGGTCAATTAATTCACGCGATGACGCAGTCAGCTGTTCAGGATCTTTTGCTAAAGCGATTATATATTTTGCCCAGGCAGAAACATCGCGGCGCGTTTCTGGATTAAGAAGGGCTAGAGCACCCCCGATTGTAGCTCCTGTTACTACACTAACAAAAAATTTACTTTTACCCATTGAACATCCATCCTTTCTTTTCTCGATAAACTCTTTATTCGGCTTATCATGCCTTTTTTCCTTTTCGATGTTCAAGCTTTTCCCTTTATAAAAAAAAATGAAACACAAAATCTTTAAAAATAATTTTATTCATATAATCCCCTTTTTTTTCATTACCTTTTATAAATAAAAGAAAATAATGAGGAGGGGTTAAAATGAATCAAGAAAGACTATTACAAATTTTAAGCAGCATTAGTTCATTTGTTTGGGGACCGCCTCTTTTGGTGCTTATCGTCGGCACCGGAATTTATTTCACTATACGAATTGGTTTCCTTCAAGTAAAACTTCTTCCTTATTCCTTAAAACTTGCTTTTAACAAAAAACAAGACAACCAATCAAAAGGAGACATCTCTCATTTTCAAGCACTTATGACCGCCTTAGCGGCAACTGTGGGAACTGGAAATATCGTTGGTGTTGCGACAGCCATCTTAATTGGCGGTCCTGGTGCTCTTTTATGGATGTGGGTTAGCGCTTTTTTCGGAATGGCTACTAAATATGCAGAAGCGGTTCTTGCCGTTAAATATCGAGTTCAAGATGAAGATGGTGAGATGTCTGGCGGTCCTATGTATTATCTTGAACGCGGTCTGAATCAAAAATGGCTTGGGGTTCTTTTCGCTTTGTTTGGTGCCATCGCTGCTTTCGGGATTGGAAATTTGGTTCAGGCCAACTCGGTAGCAGGTGTTGTTCATTCCACATTTAATATTCCTGCCTGGGTAACTGGTCTTGTGCTAACGATTTTTACAGGCCTTGTGTTGCTTGGGGGCATTAAAAGTATTGGCCGGGTTGCTGCTTTTTTCGTTCCCGTTATGGCCGTTTTTTACGTTGCTGCCGGCTTGATCGTGCTGCTGTTAAACTTACAGGGGCTTCCCGGAGCATTTGCTCTTATTTTCACCGATGCTTTTACAGGAGAAGCAGTAGCTGGCGGTGCGCTTGGCACGGTAATCCGTTACGGCGTAGCACGGGGTGTTTTTTCAAACGAAGCCGGCCTGGGTTCTGCGCCCATTGCAGCCGCCGCAGCAAAAACAGACATGCCTGCCCGGCAAGCTTTAGTTTCCATGACACAGGTGTTTATCGACACCATCGTTATTTGTTCAATAACAGGCCTTATTATTGTTTTAGGTGGACAATATAACTCGGGCCTTCATGGAAGTGAACTGACTACTGCTTCATTTAACCTGTTTCTCGGTTCTACTGGTTCTTATATTGTAGCAATTGGGCTTTTATTCTTTGCTTCTTCTACTATTATCGGCTGGTCTTATTATGGTGAGAAATGCTTTACCTATTTATTCAGCAAAAAGATTGTTAAATACTACCGTCTTGCGTTTGTGCTAGCTGTTTTTGTTGGGGCAGTCACTAGCTTGGATTTAGTCTGGACGTTTGCCGATATTATGAACGGTTTAATGGCACTGCCAAACTTAATCGGGCTTTTAGGATTGTCTGGTGTTGTTGTTGCTGAAACAAGAAGTATCCTTAAAAAAATTAAAGAAGAAAAAGAAACAGCTTAAAAAAACCCGCCAGCTGCACTGGCGGGTTTTTTGATATGATTGACAAGAGAATAAAAACGTGGAATGATTATAAAAAAAGTGAAAAAGGTGACGGAATGGTGGATTTAAGCGTTAAATCAGCAGAAAATATTCAGTACATGGTCGATCAAATTACTGCAAAGCTGCGCATGGTAAACACAGGTGCAATCAGCCCCGAGCATTTCAGCACTTCATCTTACGAGGATTTAAAGGAAATTTATGAGCTTGTTATTCGTAAAAATTCCTTTAGCCCAAATGAGATGGAAGCTATTGCCGAAGAACTTGGCAATTTGCGCAAGTAAAAAAGGACGCTTCGGCAAGCGTCCTTTTCTTTTTTTATTGAGCTAAAAGCTTTAAAGACTCTCGGTTAAATGCTGGTATGTCGTTTGGCTGGCGGCTTGTTACCAGCTGATTTTGGCATACCACAACTTCTTCATCATGCAAATTTGCTCCCGCATATTCAAGATCTACTTGAATGGACTTGTAACCTGTTGCATCCCGGCCTTCTAACGATTTTGCTGTAATCAGCAGCTGGGGTCCATGGCAAATAGCAAAAACAGGCTTTTTTGCATCCATAAATTCTTTGGCAAATTGAACAAAGCGGTCATCCGCGCGAAGCTGGTCTGGCGAAAAACCTCCCGGCAGCAACAAAGCATCAAAATCAGAAACCTTTACCTCATCGATTCCTTTATCAATCTTTACTTTCGCCTCTCCTTGCTTTCCTGTAACGGTTTTGCCGGCTTCTTTTTCAATTGTAATAAGCTCATGGCCCGCTTCTTGATAAGCTTTTGCAGGCTCTGTATACTCAACATCTTCAAATAAGTCTGTAATTAACACAGCTATTTTCTTGCTCATCTTAATTAATAGGCCCCTTTCATCTTTTAATCTGCTGGTGCACACTAAAAAGTTTACCCGACAACTTTTTCTTTAAACAAAAAACAGAAAGGAACAGGTCCCTTCTGTTATGTTGCAGGTGTTGATTGAGTTTTTTCTCCCTGCGGCAAAATCAAAATTTCAACCCGGCGGTTTTGGGCACGACCCGATTTAGTTCCATTTGAAGAAATTGGCTGGTATTCCCCATACCCTTTTGCGCTAAATAAACGGGGATCGAGCTGTTTATTTTTTAAGATTTCCTGCATAAAGTTTACGGCGCGCATTGCACTTAATTCCCAGTTAGAGTCAAACTCTGGCGTGTGAATAGGCACATTGTCTGTATGGCCGCTTATGATTACAGTCCTAGGTACATCCATAATAAGAAGCCTGGAAATTTCACGGGCACTTTGCATTTGCTCTGGCTGAATATCAGCTGAGCCCGAATGAAAAAGCACATTATCTCGAATGCGCAGCAAAAGTCCGTCACCACTTAACACGGTCTCTACTTTATTTTGCAATTTGTTTTCTTCTATATAAATTTTCATTTTATCTTGCATTTCTTTTAATTCTTTTTGATCTACCACTGTTAAATCTTTTTCTTCTTTAGTTTCAG